>JAVYMA010000047.1 GCA_038740345.1 Methanomassiliicoccales archaeon | reverse complement strand
GCATCTCAGGAAGGATTTCAAAAGGGCCGATCCAACCAATTTTGCCCCACGTATGACAATAAGCAGCTCCAATTATATCTCTTTCATATTCTACTACAAAACAGCCATGCGGCTCTTGCTTAAGATACGCCTCCAAAAGTCGACGGGGACGTATTGGTAATTTTATCTTTTTTCCCAATTCTCGAGATGCCATATCTGACCAAGTCTCTTGCGCAATTTCTTGAGCTTTGGAAAGGTCACTGTAGGACATGACCCTAATTTCGAAATTTTGAATATTCATAGCGAGTGCGCCTTATCATTCGAACGATTATGACATTTTCTTGCTATCAATGCAGCAAAAGCCCCTGCGCCTACACCATTGTCAATATTCACAACAGCCAAGCCTGGGGAGCATGATTGCAGCATGCTTATAAGGGCCGCTTCCCCTCTTCCTCCGTAGCCATATCCAACTGATGTCGGGACTCCGATAACTGGAACGTCCGTCAGACCTGAAACTACTGAGGGTAATGCTCCTTCCATTCCAGCGACCACTATTATTGCGTCAACACTCTCTTTAATCATCATTTTCAACGGTTCTAGAATCCGGTGCAGTCCCGCAACACCGACATCATATGCAGTGAATACCTTGACACCCATAGCTTGGGCAACGCATTTAGCTTCCTCGGCTACGGTGATATCTGAGGAGCCCGCTGCCAAGATCCCTATTTTCCCTTTGTGGCTGACAAGCTCTTTTTTCTTAACAGTGATTAAACGTGCATTCTCATTATAAATGACCGTAGGCCCTTTGATTATTTCTCGAATCAGTTTAAAGTGTTCTTCTGACGCTCTAGAAACCAACACAATCTCACGATCATCTATGGCTCTAGCCACTATTTCTGCAACCATAGCAGGAGATTTGCTCTCCCCAAATATGATCTCGGGGATTCCTCTTCTAGCTTCTCTTCCATGATCAAATACTGTATGGTTGCCAATCTTCTCTAAAAAGTCTAGTCGCAAGAGCTTTTCAGCTTCTTCCTCACTCAGTTCACCAGAGATATACTGCCTGAGCACCTCTCGTATGCTCATACTATCTTAATCGAGAATTCCCATATTTTTTTATTTGCGTTGTAAAGAGTATTTGTGTCGGTATGATTATTTTTAGTATTTGATTATACGATAACGATGACTGCTGAGCAAAAATTGAATGAACTAAGACGAACATTGCGTTCCTTAGGTACGGTAGGAGTAGCTTATTCTGGAGGGTTAGATTCCTCATTCCTTCTTAAAATAGCCCTTGAGGAGCTGGGGGAAAAAGCTGTAGCTTTCATGGGGGTTTCTCCTGCGTTCCCTACCAGAGAACGAGAAACTGCTATTTCCTTGGCTGCTTCGATTGGGGCGCGTCTCATAACTTTGAATACAAATGAGCTAGAGCTGGAAGAATATATCAGTAATCCTGAGGATCGTTGCTACTACTGTAAAAATCACATATTGAAAATGATTATTTCAGCGGCGAGAGAACTAGGATTTCTCAACGTTATCGATGGTACGAATGCAGATGACTTCGAAACCCACCGCCATGGGATAAGAGCGGCGCAAGAACTAGGTGTTCGATCTCCTCTCTCCGAAGTTGGCCTAACTAAGGAAGAAATTAGATCTTTGGCAGGAAAGATAGGATTGGCATCAGCCAATCGCCCTTCATCTCCATGTCTGGCCACCCGTGTGCCATATGGGCAAAAGATAACAAGAGAGAAATTAGCTCAGATTGAAGGGGCTGAGAATATTCTGAAGGATTTGGGTTCCAGACAAGTACGTGTCAGACACCACGGTGAAATTGCTCGTATAGAGGTGCTCGCGGATGATTTTTTGCTATTATTAACAAAACGAGATAAAATAGTTAAAGACTTTAAAAAAATCGGATTTAAATACGTTTGCCTAGATTTAGAAGGTTATAGGTCTGGTAGCTTAGAACTGAGCTAGCGGGATTTAGTGAAGCGAACTCCCCCGATTAGAGCTGAGGGGGATAGAGTTGGCGTCTCAACTTCCCACCAATGCACCCATTTTCTTTCCTTGGATAATCCCAAAATTGATTTGAAAATCCGATTCATGTTATCTGAGATGCGCAATTCCCTGATCGGCTTCGAGAATTCACCATTTTCAATGAGGAACATCGCATCCCTTGGTATGGTGCTAAAATCACCTGTAGTATAATTTTGATATCGCAGATACCAGTTGTTTGATACAAAGATTCCCTTATCTACCGATTTGATTAATTCTTGCGTTGAATGCTTTCCTTCTTCTACGACCAAATTGAAAGCTCGGGGTGAAATCAGGCCTGCATTAGCCGTGGATTCGACTCCAACCTTGGCTGCGGTTGTGCTATTATGTAAGTAAGTCTTCAGCACTCCTCTTTCAATAATTACATTCTTTCGACATGGAAGACCTTCCGCGTCGAATGCAGCTGCGCCATAAGTTCCTTGTAATGTAGGATCGTCGTAAACATTCAATTCCTCTGGGCCAATTCTATTTCCTAGCTTTTCGGATAGGAATGAAAGACCTGCCTCGACCATGAAAGCTGAAGCACTTCGACCCAATTGATTAATGAATGAAGCGAAGGTTAAAGGACCGAAAACAACATCATAAAGACCAGGTTCCATCGTTGAAGGTGATACGGAAAGTTTGGCCAACCTTCCTGCCTCCTCACCTGCTTTGATTGGTTCAAAATTCTTCTCATTCCCTGACACGCTAACGGAATGCCCTGAGGAACCACCGCAAAAGGCTCGCAAAGAAACTTCCAAACCTGATTTGCGCATCATCCCAAAAGCGTCTGCGGAAGTATGCAAAGTCAACTTATTATTTTCAAGGACAAGCGCCCCAGCGACACGCTCTGCCCCTTCCTTGATTGCTGACTCTATGGCCTGATGAACCATACTTACTAACATTTTCGGATCTGAGTTAATTAGGGGGCAATTTAGTAACTTATAATCATATTTGAAAGGACCTTTGGGTAAAGGAGCATAAATAGATTGAATTGGGCTTTTTCTAGCCGTTTCTACAGTCTTCTTGGCCATTGACTCCAATGATCTTTTAGATAGATTGGCAGTGCTGGTGCTTGCTCGGCGGCCATGTTCGTTAACATAAAGGTTCACCGTACTCTCTCTGAGTTCTTTATTAATTGTAATTTCATTATTTGAGAAACGTATCATTGAGCTTTCAGACTGAGTTACGCTGACTACAACATCATGCGCACCAAGAGATTTGCAAGTGGATAAGATCAATTGACAAATATCTTCTGCTTTCATACGGACCCTCCAATATGAAGCCCTTTGGCTCGGATATGAGGGCCCCCCGTCCAGACAGGAATGCCTTGCATGGGATCTCCTTTTCCGCAGGTCGCTGCATTGAATTTTAAATCCTTACCAACGGCATCGACGGCCATCCAAAATGCGATAGTTGTTACCTCAAGAACAGGGTTTCTTAACCTCTGGCGAAGCTCGCCGTCTTCTATGCGATATGCCTCCAGACCAACATAACGCTGATTATAACGCCGATCGTCTATATTCCACTCCATGAAATTTTTTATGTAGACACCATAATCTACACCTTCAATCAACTCTTCTAGGCTTAGATCACCGGGTTCTACGAATGTATTGGACATACGGACTATTGGTTCTCTGTTAAAAGCAGCTGACCTAGCTGAGGCGTTACTGCCAACCCCCATTACATGAGCAGTTTCACGATTGTGTAAAAATTCTTCGATTCTTCCGTTTTTTATGAGATATCGTCTTCTCGCTCGTACGCCTTCATCATCTATTGCATAATAGCCAAAAGACCTAGGAAGAGTTGGATCCTCCACAACATTTACTACTTCAGAACCGACTTTCATACCTAAAGATTCACGAGTAAGATATGTCTCTCCTGCTTGTGCCGCCTCTCTTCCCAATATACGGTCTGCTTCTCCTGGATGACCAGAGCTCTCATGGCTGATTATGCCCACTACTTCTGGACCTAAAACAACGTCCCCTCGCTCTTCCCTCGCTGCCTCGGCTTTGAACAAAATATTGGCTAATGTTTTAATCTCTTCGTCTACTGTCATAGGTACATTCCAACGTTCCAAAGCTTCCCACCCCGAAGATTCTCCCAGACTCAGAAACCTTTGAATGGAGCCGCGGGAAGGCTCATAAGCATTGAGGAAAATATCTAAAGATGCTCTCGGAACGTGGCTATGCACTTTAGCGCCATCAGATGTGATTAAATATTTCTCCGTAAGAAGGGTATCAAGGGACAGGTATCTTCCCGGCAGTTTAATTTTCGAATCCTGAGCTGCTTTTACGGCAGCAGAATCTATCTCTTGCAATAAGTCGATTCTAGATTCTAAATCGACGGACTCAAAAGAAACCCTTGGTTTCAATATAATTTTTCCTTCAGCGAGATCCCCTTGACCCATAGCTATTTTTGTTTTGTTTCTTCGACCCGATTCCTTAGCCCCTCTTATGACTCTGCTTACTAAGGATCTGAGTTCCTTTTTCCCAATTTGATTTATAGCTCCAAAACCCAAGCCGCCATCAACTATAGCTCGAAAGGATATACCTTTTCTCTCATCCGAAGTGGCCAGTTCAAGTTCTCCATTCTTAAGTATGTTAGTTTCAATCATATCATTTTGATACCTAGCTTCAGCATAAGTAGCCCCTTGAGATAGAGCCAATGATATCATTAATTCTAATTCATCCTCCATCTGCCTCCTCCTTGCACGTTGTGCGAAGGGATAGACGTTCTAAATAAGTCCTTCGTTGGTATCTGGATTTTTACCTCATATCTTAGAGAAAGGAATACATAATAGAGATGACACTAAATTCATGCGATGCGTGGTTCTATCACCTTATTGCAGTACGAGCATGGTATAATTCGGCAAGTGATAGATGTTTTAGGAGAAATGGTTAAAAAAGACAATCTTAAAAAATATACTGACCAAACCGTTAAGATAGTCGATTTTCTGGATGTATATATTTCGAAGTACCACCATAAAAAGGAGGAGCGTTTCCTATTCAAGAAAGTATCCTCTCTTTCAGCTGAAATTTCACGAGGAGTCAGAGAACTTAAAGCTGA
>JAVYMA010000046.1 GCA_038740345.1 Methanomassiliicoccales archaeon | reverse complement strand
GTAAAGATGTATAAATGAATATAATGATGAATTAATTAATATATAATGATATATAAAAATTATATATAATTACTAAATATTAAAATATAAATTTTGAATTTTATTAAACTATAAGTATTAAAAATAATAAAAATTTTAAAAAAATTAAAAAATTATGTTATGTTTCACATTCCAGGCATTCCACCCATACCTGGAGGCATTCCTCCGCCAGGACCTCCAGGAGGCGCAGGTGGCGCTTTTCGAGATGCTATTACATCATCGATTCTCAAAATCATATTAGCAACCTCAGAAGCAGATTTTACAGCTTGTGTTTTGACCCTAAGAGGTTCTATGACATTTTCTTTTAGCATGTCCACAGGTTCGCCGGTATTGAGGTCCAAACCAGCGTTTTTATTTCCCTTCTTACCCTCATGCGCACTTTTCAACTTTATAACGACGTCGATCGCATCAAGACCTGCATTCTCCGCCAAAGCCCAAGGAATAGCTTCCATAGCCTGTGCAAAGGCTTCGATGGCAAGCTGCTCGCGCCCCCCGACTGAAGAGGCATAATTTGCAAGCCTGAGTGAAAGCTCAATCTCTGGAGCTCCTCCGCCAGGAACCGCTTTTCCATCCTCTAGAGTCACACCCACTACACGCAAAGCGTCGTGCATAGCTCGATCTACTTCTTCAATGACGTGCTCTGTTCCGCCTCTTAGCATCAAGCTAATGGCCTTGGGGTTCTTACATCCGGTTACGAATGTCATGTTCTCTTCGCCAATCTTCCGCTCCTCTATAAGCTCCGCAGAGCCCAAATCGCTTGGCTCAAGCTCCATTACATTTCCAACGAGTTTAGCTCCAGTAGCCTTGGAGAGCTTTTCCATATCACTCTCTTTTAACCTGCGACAGGCGTAAATGCTAAACTTCGCTAAATAATGCTGGACTAGGTCGTCAATTCCCTTTTGGCAGAACACCACATTCGCTCCAGAGTCGCGAATTTTTTCCGCCATTCGCTTTAAGTTGCTTTCTTCTTCATCCAAGAATCGTTGCATTGACGCAGGATCTCTAATTTGAATTTTGGCTTCGACCTCAGTCTTTTTAATCTCTAGCGAGCCAGTAATGAGCGCAATCTTTGCATTCTTGACTGCTTTTGGCATTCGGGGATGAACTCTTTCTTTGTCGACGACGATGCCTTGGATCATAGTGCTATCCGCGATGCTGCCACCGGTCTTTTTCTCTACTTTAACGTTTTCAACGTCAACCTTCCATTTGCCATTGTGCTTCTCGGCAATCGCCTTGACTGCTTTAACGGCCATATCAGCTAAAAAGTCCCTCTGACCGCCGACAGATTTTCCAGTCATAGCCGTTTTGGCAATCTTTTTCAGCATTTCCTCATCATCAGGTGTTACTTTCACCGCCACTGCATCAAGTATCTCCATAGCTTTGGCCGCTGCCATACGATACCCATTTGCTAAAATTGTGGGATGAATATTCTGCTCGATTAGACCCTCTGCCTTTTTTAAAAGCTCTCCAGCAAGTATTACAGAAGTGGTGGTTCCATCTCCACATTCGTTGTCTTGTGTCTTGGCAACTTCGACTACCATTTTAGCCGCAGGATGTTGCACATCAATCTCTTTTAATATTGTTACGCCGTCGTTGGTAATCACAACATCGCCCAAGGAATCAACAAGCATCTTGTCCATACCCTTAGGTCCCAATGTTGATCGGACTGCATCCGCAACAGCGCGCGCGGCGGCAATATTGTTGAACTGCGCCTCCCTATTCTTGGCCCTTTCTGTGCCTTCTTTGAGCACAATTATGGGCTGTTGGCCTCCCAAACCATACGCCATAATAACACCGTGCCACCGGTATTTCAGTGCTTCTATATATAAATTGCTTATATTCTTGACCTCTGGCTTCAAAATCCTTAATTTTAAGTTTCTCTTTTACTAATTTTGGTAAAAATCAAAATGCCTTTTGCACCTTCAGACCATACCCTTCACAAATTTTTCCAACTATTTTCTCAAGATTTTGGAGATAATCAATTGACTCCAATGATAGTTGCAAATTTTGCCAAAATTCGAAGCAATGTAGACGAGAATGTAAGTATTCCATCATTCCTTGCTTAAATCGCATCCTATCAATAATAACACGCGAACATCCTGTTGCGTAGATAGATTTTGCTAATTTGATGAAATCTAATTCATTGAAAAAAGGCATTACAGGTCCTATAAGAACATATGTATCGAAATTTGCATCATTAAGTTCCTTTAAAGCCCTGAGTCTCCTTGAAGGAGGAGGTGCACCCGGTTCAAAAATTCTAGCCATATCGTCATCGACCGTCGTTATCGTTATTCCAATCTCTACCTTTGACAATTGCTTCAATAGGTCTATGTCTCGAGTGATTATATGTGATTTAGTAAGAATGGTAATATCTGCATCATTCCTCACTAATATTTCTAAGCAATGGCGAGTTAGTCTCAATCTTTCTTCTATCGGTTGGTAAGGATCAGTAATAGTGCTTAATCCAATGATTCCTCTTTTCTTTGGCGCTTCAAAACGAAGCAATTTAAGAAGATTTTTCTTAACAATTACATTTTTCCAATGTTGCCGTTCACGCCGTGATATGAACGGGGCATAACAATATACACAATCATGTGCGCAACCATCATATGGATTAAGTGCATAATCAATGCCTGGCAATCGGCTTTCTGACAACGCAACCTTACAGGATCTGCAAACTAATTTATTCTCTATCGAAGTCTCATCAGAACCAAATGATTCGAAATCATGCATAATCATCCATTCTTCTTTGATGTTTAAAATCTCTCAAAATCGCCGATGCTTTAATCCACTTTTCAAGCGGTATATCCATTCGCCTACTGATATGTTTTAATGCCTCTTCGATAGTGTTATAGTTAAAAGGTTTTTGCTTCAACGCCTGGCGAACATTTTCTCTAACGTTCCAAACTCCCACAGGCATAATGTAACCGGGATGAGCCTCTCTGAATATCACGGCTCCAGCCTGTCTCTTTTCCTTTGATAATAATTCATTCACAGCAAGACGGGCGGCATAATAACAGCCACCAATTTCTGCGTATTCCTTCCTGCCCTCATAGAATTCATGACTTGATATAATCGCAACTTGGTCACCCATAGGATTCCAGGCGGTGTTAGGATACCAGGCCTCAATCAACTCATAACGCCACGAGGTAGGCATGAGCATCACGCACCAGCGATTATCCAACTGCTCCCAGTCATAGACCCGGAACTCGTTTATTGTAGGATAGGTCTTATTCTTACTCAATAACGTTTTACCAATCATATCGTCAACAGCAGTGATGCTCCAACGAGTTGGCACAAGTTTTCTGCTTTTTTCGATACCCAAGCAGCCCATGGAAAAGGCCTTTTGGATGCTTGAAATTAGTACTCCATTTTTATAAAGCTGCAAAACTGCCTCCACCGCACTAAGATCTGTATCATAATATGCCTTTTCCATCCTTCTATCATATTTTGGATTTGAGAGGTCCATTTTTTTAACTCTTCCAGATGGACCAAAGGGTTGTATCTCATCATCCAAGATTATCTTTCCTGAGGGTTTCTTTTCGAAGTAAATTTCCACATCCAATGGGTTTATCGTCATGGCTAATTCCCTGGTATAATCAACCACTTTACCTGCTTTTTGAAATTCTTTCACGTCTGTTCTAAATTTTCCTCGGACCAATTTGAAACGAAAATCGGTTATCTCAGTAATGCTTTTCCCGACCCAATTTTCAGGTGTGTCTAAGACTGTTGTATCCCCGTAAAAAGGGGGTACCAAAGGGCCAACATCCACTTTTGGATATCCATGCCTACCTACGAAAACGCCAGGAGGAGAAGAGCCAGATAATTCAACGGTATCGATTAGCGACTTTATACTAAGGTGAGAATAGAATTTTACCATCAGAGGACATAAAGCTTTTCCACAGAGGTTCTTTGATCCTTTACACAGGGAACAGGGAGCATTACGCCTTGGCTCCATAAATATCTCTGAGTCGCGGAATAGATTCTCCCCAGAGGTTGGATCGCCAATCGAACCCATGAGATTTCGTAGGTGAGATTACTATTTTACTTTATCTAGGGCTTTTCTAAAATAATTCCAATATCATTATTCTTTAGAATGAATTATTTTTTTAAATCTTTGAAATTATTGTTTTAAAATATTATATAATAAAAATAAAAATAATCATGCTTATTGTAATTTCTTCAAAGGATTTCTTCCAGAACTATTTTTTCTTTTGAACTTATATTAATCTCTTGCGCTTTCCTATTTCGCGTTCTTTTAATCGAGTTTAAAATATGTCTGATGTCAACGGTTTTTACTGAAATTTAGGAAGGCTTGATTTCATTAGAATTGGCTATTTCACTATTAACCACAGTAACAATATCAACCTGACGAGGAGATCTTTTAATTTTATCAAAAATATGATTCTTACCCCGCCCAGGCCGCCATCATATAGGTGGCATTTTCTTTGAATTCAAGACCTTTATACATTCTTACATTAACTGCATCGAGTTTGTATCCACGGTTAACAAGTTGTTCATACATTAGAGTGTGCTCGCCAGAAAAACGCACGAAAATCCTTCTTCGTCCGTTTGCAAAAGCCCAACGCTCACACGCTTTTATTAGTTCCTGAAATATTGACGTTTGATCCTTGATCTTGTTGTCCACGAGTAAAAGTCGCAGAGCTGCATGATCTGCCTCGTCAATGGGATAGAGGGAATGAACAACAGAAAAGCCTCGGAGGAGACCTTTACGCCGTAAAAGAAAGACTGCTCCTAAATCATTGATAGAAGAGCCGATAATTTCAGGAGCAAGGTCTAACCCGTTGCTGGCTTTTCGACACAAAGAATCTATCTCATTCAAAGTTGAGTATATTTCCTCTAAATTTGAGCATGAGATGTTGGAAGTCTCAGAAGCTGTTAGACCTTTTTCCATTATTATTGAGGTTCCATTAAATTTATAACCGCTCCTTAGATAGAAATCTATGTTTCTTGAGATATTTGTCATAGTCTCCAAACCAATCGTAGTACATTTTTTCTGAGTAAGATATAGTTCGCATCGGGATAACAGTGCTCGTCCAATTCCCTTCCCCTGCA
>JAVYMA010000045.1 GCA_038740345.1 Methanomassiliicoccales archaeon | reverse complement strand
ACAATGTTTACCTCGTCAGCATCATCGCGCGCTATGTTGGATTGGCGCAATTCTATGACGACGAGGGCAGATTACTCAGAGCCAACCATTCCATGAAGCTCTACACCATTTATGCCGTCAAGCTGGACAATCTGGTGGAATTTGAGGATCTGAACCACAACGGCCTGCTAAGATATCTGAGAAGTTACAATGAGCAGGAGAACGCTTTCTCTAATTATGTAAGCTTCGAGCCGATCTATAAGGTCGCAAGTTTGAAGACGGCATGGAACGCCTCTGAAATTACCTTCGAGGAGGATGAGCGCGGCCGACATTGGGATTTCGACCTCACGGCTTCTGATCTGCCTTATCAGGCCGTTAGAGAAGGGGCGAATGAGCAGGCGGGGGACGGAGTCCTGAATCAGATAAAGCTCTCATTCCACCTTGACGTGAGCGTGGTACACGTCAACAATGCCAGCCTGCCCCAGTGGCACGTCACCGTAAGGCAGGGTCCATTGGGGGCCACTTGGTTCTCAGGACTGCAAAGGATGGAGAACGTCCAGGTCAGTGGGGACATGCGTGTGTATCAAGTGAAATGGGATAAGGAGATTATAGGTTGGGACTTCGAAGAAAACAACTCGAATCCTATGCTATTGATGGAATTCGAGACCATATTCGGAAACTATATTCCTCCCATGGCCAACGCAGTCCTCAACCAGAACCAATATCGTCTCATGCTCATGGCCACAAACCAATTGGGTTACATGGAGGCTAACTCCGATGTGGGGCAGCTCAGGTTGAATCAATCCACTGGCGGGCTTCCCAACGCTAAGCCTCTGGCTTCCCCCAGACTTAGCTTTGGCGGAGATTGGAGCAAGGTAGGCAGATTGGAATGGGTCACAGGTATTGAAGTAGATGGCTACCCCAGAGAGGCCAAGGCGCAGGTAATGGCTGCGCACAGGTTCACCGTCATGGCGTTAAATGGATTGGCTTTCGACGCCTTCGTGGCCCTATGTGGCATCACCTATCCTGGCGGGAATGCGATAGTACATGATCCAACTTATGCGGTAGAGACGCTAGTAAACCTCGGGCCAGCTGCCACCGATGACGGCGTTTCGGCTCCGTTTCCCTTGTGGGCCTTGATGATGCTGGGAGTTTTGGGCGGAGCGGTTTTGATAGCCGTTGTGGCTATGGCTTTGCATCGTGGTGCAGTCTCTCGCGGAAAGACAGATCATTATGAAAGACCGCTTCAGGAGGACAAGGGAGACTGGAACGAGTACTTCGAAAAGAAATGATCCCATTCCAAGCCCTCAAACCCTTTCCCTTTTTCTGATCAGATTTCCCTATTCTAACTTCTCATCGAGGCGCTTAAATCTTTGACATCATCTTCCATATCTAAGATTTAAATATCGTTAAAGGCATGAAGGCTATCATGAAGATTCCATGTGAGCTCATCGTTTGGTATGTCCTCCCCTCCATTAGAAGGGAGCTGGCAAGGGAATTGGTGGACAAGCACCATCTTAGCCAGGCAGAGGTTGCCAGGCGCTTTGGGGTCACGGACGCGGCAATATCTCAGTATCTTAAGGCAAAAAGAGGAACCAGCAAGGAGATAGAGAACTCAGGCAAATACGAGGATTTCCGACGCGAGGTGGAGGCGGCAGCGGTTCGCATGATGAACGGCTCGGACATCGTGACGGAGACCTGCCGCATATGCCAGATGGTGAAGAAGAGCGGCATGCTGGTGAAGGTGTACGAGACCCATACCGGCGTCAATGCACCCCAATGCGTCAGCTGCCAGATGGATTGAGCACTGATCTCTGGCGGTTCTTCTTGTCCTCGGCGTAGTAGATGAACTCCTGAGCATACCCTGCGTAAGGTCCGAAGCGCCCCCTCGCCTCACGGCTGAGCCGTGCATAGCTGCCACACATCCCATAGCGGTCCTTTAGCACCCGGCTGATGCGCACATCTATCGGGAACGCCTCCAGATGATCGAGCGAGAAGAGCGCGATGCAATCCGCGACCTTGTCTCCTATCCCTTCCAAGGCCACCAAGGCGCGGTGGCTGGATTCGTATGAAAGGCCTCGTAAGCAATCGAAATCGACCTCCCCCTGACTCACCTGTCGGGCGAATTGCAGGAAACGATGACAGCGGAAGCCAAGTCCGCATCTCTCCGCTGCCGCCTCGTCCCTTAAAATATCCTCAGGTCGGGGGAAGGACATGATACCCGGTGCGATCTCCTTCCCGTAGAGCGTGCACACCTTTTCTATCATTCCCTTTATGCGGGGTATGTTGGAGAAGGTAGCCAGTATGTAAGATGCTGAGCACTCCCAAGGGTCCTGGCGCAACAACCTGAGACCGCGGTAGCGTCGCGCCAATGCGGCTACGTAGGGCTCGCGGGAGATATCTTTTATTATGCTCTCATAATCATCATCGGCGCGGAAATAACGCTCCAGCTCCTTATCGCTGAGATCGCTCTCCACCTCGATCTCATTCCCCTTCTGCGTCAGGCGCACCAGGGAACTCCCAATGACCCCTTCCCAACTCTCCCCGCGCTTCCACCAGCGAAAGGCCTGGCCGCAGGATAGGGTATGCTCCAGATCAATGATCCCTAGGTCCATCAGAGCTTCCTGGCGACGAAGGCCATCAACTCGCTATTCTTGCGAAAGGGCGAGAAGGCGTAATCGCCGTAGGTGGCCTCTACCGCGAAACCACACTCGTCCAATAGCTCTAACATGTTCTGATGCGTCATCAATTTCAGGGTCATAGAGGTGGTCACCCTTCTCATCTCCTTGTCCTGGCGGGAGATATCGTAGAAGAAGTGCACTGTGGTGGTCATGTGGCTGAGGTCGAAGGTCTGAGCCTCGAACTTGGAGATTATTTCACCCTTGGAAGTCACCTTGGTCCCCCTGTGGCGCACCAGGTTCTCCGGCCGATTGAATTGGGGGTTGAAGACGCTCAATGCAAGCACGCCACCATCAAGCAAATGTCGTGAGATGTTCCTCAGGGCATCGACCTGATCTTTCTTCTCGATGAGGTGAAGGAAGGAGTTGAAGGGAACGATGGCCAAGCGATATCTTTTTTCCAGGCGGAAAGAGCGCACATCCCCTTCCACTACCTCGATGTTGCGCTCCACCCGACCACCAATCAGTTCCACTTTGGCACTGAGGCGGTCTAGCATGGCCGAGCTGCGATCCACGCCTGTGATCTCAAAACCTGCGTCCGCCAGAGGTATCATCACCCGTCCCGTGCCGCACATAAGCTCCAGTATGGGTCCGCCCGTCCTCTCAGCCAACGTGCGGTAGAACTCTATATCTTCGGTGAAGTCCTCATACCATACGTCGTAGTACTTGGCCATGACGTGGTATTCGTCGAGCTCATTCCGAGGCTCAGCGCTTATACCCGATCTTGCGGAGGAACTCCTTCCTTTCCTTGGCATCGCTATCCGTCTCCACTCCGAGGGGCGGCTGCCCATCGATGACCCCTATTATACCTCTTCCTCTTGACGATTCCGCCACCAACACCTCGAGGTCATTAGCGGTGGCGCAGAATACGTTGCACACCTCCGGCACCTGCTTTATGCGATAAAGCACATTCACAGGGTAAGCTCCACGCATCACTACGAAGAAACTATGTCCCGCGCCTACTCTTCTGGCATTGTCGACGGCGCAGGCCTTCAGCTCTTCATCATTCCCTTCCACCCTCACCAGGCGGGGGCCGGAGGCCTCACAGAAGGCCAGTCCGAACCTCACACCGGGGACGGAATTCACCATGGCCTCATAGAGGTCCTCAGCACTCTTTATGAAATGTGTCTGACCGATGATGATGTTCACGTCCGCTGGTTTCTGCACGGGCACAGCCTCGATGCGAACATCGTCCCCCTTCATATTCTCCCCGCACGCATGAGAGGCGCCTCCCTTTTTAATCTTTCTGAATCCCGTGCCAAAGGTTATTATTAAGCCCGCAGATGAAAGCGTTATGCCTCGCGTTGGTCCAGCTGGCTACCCTATGGGCAGCAAAGGTGCAGTGGATGCAGTGGAGCGAGCGGCTGCGATGGGCTTCTCCGCCATGGAGGTGCAGTTCGTGAGGCAAGCACGCATGGCTGAGGACAAGGCCAGGCAAGCAGGGAAGAAGGCAGATGAGTTGGGCGTGCTTCTTAGCGCCCACGCTCCATACTACATCAATTTGAACTCCCCCAACCGTGAGATTAGGGTCAAGAGCGTTGAATGGATAATGAGGAGCGCGCGCATCTGTCATCAACTAGGAGCCCGGATCTTGGTGCTTCATGCCGCCTCATATGCCAAGAGCAGACCCGAGGACTGCACAGTGACCGTCAGGAGCGCCCTTCAAAGCGTCCGTGCCTCCATGGAAGAAGAGGGCATAGAGGATGTCGTCTTGGGATTGGAGACCATGGGGAAGATGGGATCATGGGGCACGTTGGAGGAGATAGAGGCTGTGGTAAAAGAAGTGCCAGGAACCATTCCGGTAATCGATTTCGCTCACATCCATGCACGCTCTCAAGGCGGGCTCAGGAGCAGGGGCGACTTCGGCGCCGTACTGAAAAAAGTCAAGAAATTCTATCCTGGACGCCTGCACTGCCATTTCTCTTGCATAGAATACACCAGCGCGGGGGAAAAGAGGCATCTGCCTTTGAACGCCGGTTCCCCGGATTATCGTCTGGCCGTCCCGCTCTTCAAAAAAATGGATGAGGATTTAACCCTTATCAGCGAGACTCCTCCGCCGGAAGAGGGCGCTAAGGCCATGATGTGGATGCTAGAGGCTCAGGGCTGATGAAATCATCCGCCGTGCATCAAGACGACAATTATTTATTCACTAACGTTTGTTTAAGCAGCGCTGGAGTGGTCCTTTGGCTGGCGAGGACGAAACGTTCGAATTCGATTGTCCAGAATGCGGTCATCATATCAAGGGTGAGGTCTCCAAGTGCCCTAAATGCGGCGTGGAATTCATCATCGAGGAGGTCACGGAGATTGAATGTCCCAACTGCAGTTCTGTAATACCTGCCAACGCCACCTCCTGCCCTAAATGCGGCGTGGAATTCATCATCGAAGAAGTTGAGCTTGCCCCCTCATCATCCACTAAGGTAGAGGTACCACCCTCTCCCCTGCCCTCAACAGTTCCACCATCACAAGAGGCGTCAATGGACGAGGCTACGATGAGAAAACAATTCCCTGAGCTAGTGGCGGAAGTCAAGCCGCTATTGGCCTTGGCAAAGGAGTTCGGCATAGATACGAGCGAAGCAAGGAGACTGATCGACAAGGCGGTTCGGGCGGGAAAGAGCAATGACGTGGCCTCGGCGGTGCATTATGTGAAGGAGTGCAAAGCCAGCATCCGTTCGGCCGTCGATGAGCGCCTGGACATGGAGCTGGAGCATCTAGAAAGATTAGTGCGGGTAGCCAAATCGATGAATTCCGATCCCTCTAGCATAAGCGAGACGATCAAGGCGGTAGGAGAGCGGCGAGCTCAGGGTGATCTGAGGGGTGCCTTTGAGGAAATAGCCAAGGGCAAGAAGCATGCGGAAAAGCTTACGGGAAAGTACATTGAAGCTAATGAATTAGCAGATCACTTGGAGAAGCTCATTGCCTTCTGCGAGCGCTTTTACGTAGATGTGAGGGAGCCAAGGAAGCTCCTGGCGGAGGCCAGGGATGCGGGGGAGCATGGCGATTGGAGTATGATGGGCATCCTGGCCCGAAAGGGGCATGAAGAGATCATGAAGGGCTTGCCGGAGCTTATCGACGCTGAGCTCAAGAAGGCGAAATCGCAATTGCTGGATGCGAAGGCGGAGGGAAAGGACGTGGGCACCTTGGTGAAGCTTCTCAAGGAGGCTGCGGTGGCCAGAAAGCAAGAGAAGTACGATGAGGCCTTGGAGCGGCTCATAGATTTCAAAGCGGAGTCCAAGCATCTTTAGCGTGTCATCTTGAGTCTCTGCCCTCAGTGCGCAGGACCTCCATCTCCCTCTCCAATATGGACCTTTCTTGAGGTCTAAGAC
>JAVYMA010000044.1 GCA_038740345.1 Methanomassiliicoccales archaeon | reverse complement strand
CCAATATCTATTCTGCTCCAGCTCGGGAGGTTCTGGGAGTTGGCCATCCTTTAATTTTTCAATGTTTTCCGCAACGCCTTCCATCACCTCTCTCAAAATCGATTCTCCTTCCTTGTCCCCATATAGCCTCCTGGCCAGCCAGGGGAATTGATTAAGGATTACAGAATCAGACACTCTGGTAGAAAAATAGAAGCTATTATCAATCTCCGATAATTCTTCGATGATTTGCAGAGCCAATGTAGTCTTTCCTGTCCCTGCATTCCCCCTTATGATTAAGGAATGTCCACCCGGACTCAGCAGAAAGGACCTAAGCTCTTTAGGCAAATTTTCTTCCTTGGAGACCTCCATATGACATCTCCTATGCCTCAAGGAATTAATTCAACTTATATTATAAATCATGCCCCTTGATATCTAAGCTGATAATTCTAATTTCATTTGGTATCTTTTCATATAATCTAAAAAGAGAATCAGGTGAGATATCCAGAGTAGGATGATATCAGGTTATGATATCCCTTTAGATTTTTTTAATATCCAGTCGAGTGAAGACACTTGATCCAATTAAAATTCTCAAGTCTGATAAATGGTAACCACGTCTCTGCCTTTTATAAATCGGGCGGATGTTCGATTCCAATAATAAGCCCGATTGGAAGCGACGGAGGGCTGTGAGCACTCGTGAAACAGGATACCCAATTGGGCAAACCGAACAGCCTCGACCTAAGGAAAAAGTGCTCAAATGGCAAGCAGCAAGGAGAGAGCGTAAATGCACAAGAAAATGTGGATGAAGAAGGACAAGAGAGGTGAGATCGGCATCGGGACGATGATCGTCTTCATCGCCATGGTGCTGGTTGCCGCCGTAGCCGCGTCCGTCTTGATCAGCACTGCCAACCAGGTAAGGGAGCAAGCTCAGTCCACTGGTGACCAGGCTATTAACAACGTCGCTTCAGGATTCGTGGTTCAGGACGTTGTGGCACAAGTTAACCAGACAACAGGCAATACCATCGATAATCTAACAGTTTACATGCGACTTTCCGCTGGATCCCCGCCAATAAATCTGGACAATGTGGTCATCACACTGGTATGTGGTGACTTGAACATGTTCTTGGCTTATGGCGATACAGCGAGCGACAGCACATACAGCGCGGTGAGAAAGGTCAACATAGCGAACCTAGCCTGGACTGCTGGCAGTCATGTGGTTGGTCAGGGCGACATGATCCAGATAACCATAACCGCATCCGATCACTCTTTGGGAATAGGGTACAACACCTATGGTGAGCTGAAGATAATGCCCGCCTACGGTCAGGTCACCCTGATAAGCTTCCAGACTGGAGAGAGCTTTGGAAACGAGTATGTTAGCTTGAAGTGAGCTTTGTTCCCTGGAAGACTTTGCGCAAAACCATTTCCATTTTTATCATATTTTCTTCTTCTGAATCAAAATTACTAGGCAATTGCTATGAAAATAAGTATTGCAGAGCAGATAGGTTCATTTTTAAGATGAGTTCCTATGCGATCATATAAGGAAAAAGCGTAGTAAACCATTCAAACTTCAACAGATTAGCAGAAATCGCTTTTCTAATCTATTGATGTGGTCTTGAAAGCCTGAGCAAGCGAACAGCACTGAAAGGCAAGAATTCCTTTAAAATCTCTGTTCTTCTTTTTTTTCGAGTCCTCCTTCACATAGCCACAAGTATCATCAAATTAAAAGGTGAGACATGGAACCACTATATATTGGGGGGAGGGTATGGAGGAATAATGAGCCCCAAGGAGAGATTCCTAAATGCCCTGTCATTACAGAAGGTGGATCGGGTCCCAATAATGTATCAACACCTCGGGGGGTCGTTCCACTTACAAAACATTACTGGAATCACGATAGCTGAGGGGCTGAGGAGCGCTAGTAAGCACAAGCGCCTTTGCATGTCGGCTTTGACAGAGTTTGGATTCGATAATGTGATGGTCGGTTGGGGCGATCTCCTAGCTGAAGCGGAATCCTTGGGAGCGAAAGTGGTCTATGGGGACCAAAGATCTTATCCTATGGGAAAGGAAATCAATTCTGATGAAATAGAGATGCTTGAGCCTGTGGACCCAAAGGACGGCAGCATATGGTCTGTGCAACTGCAGGCAGCAAAGGAATTGCAAGAGGAAATAGGTGATGACGTTCTGGTAGTGGCCGCCATGAACGATCCATTTCTTGTGGCTAGCATGATTCGGGGGCTGGAAAACCTTCTCATGGATCAAATCGTGGAGCCAGAGAAAGCGCACAAAATCTTGGGTGTAGTCCTTACCACTTTGAAAGAAGGAGCAAGAATAATGCGAGAAGAGTGTGGCATCGATGTCATATTCCTTGGTGATGGTGTGGCTGACAGTTCGCAGAACGACTTGGTAAACAGCATCACATTCGATATTTCCTACTCATCAGAGCTAATCCGCTATATGAAAAGGCTGGGATTGAAAGTCATCCTAAGCAATTGCACGCTCAATGGATATGTAGAAGAGCAGATAAACAGATGCTCTCCTGATGCCATGCACATCGCTTCTGAAGGAAAAGCGTATGCACGCGCTATCGATTTGATTCGTGGTAAGAGGGGTCTCGTTGCTGGCATAAGTCCTACCCGCAAGATACTCGTCATGGCGCCCGATGAGATAGAGATGGAGGCGAGGAAGATCGTTCAGAACTTCGGCGACTCCCCTGGTCTGATTCTGGCATCGGCGGGAGAGATTACACCAGAGACGCCTCCTGAGAATATTCTGGCTTTGGCGCATTCCATTCGATAATAAATTAATCAATCTTAATATTAGTTTTTTAACAAAGCTAGGCGAATAAGTAGATTTTGATATCGTAAATTAATTAGAATAATAATGAAAAAATCTAAAATTATTTAATTATTAGAATTATTCTTAAGGAGCAACATCGTTTTGCAAGCAAGACGAATGGTAAGTCGATGAGGGGTTAGGCCTGGATTCGAGTTGAGTCGACTTCAAATGACACCATGCTCGATACAAATATAGGTTGAAGATTGACCATAGACCATATTTTTCGAATTTTAAACATCAGGATCAACACTGATTTTCTATTCCTGGACGGTGCCGAAATGAAAGATTTGATTGTGGTATCGGCCCATTAAAAGAAAGCGTTCATAATAATACCATTAACAATGAATGATTTTAGTTAGATGAATAGTGGACCGATCGGGATTTGAACCCGAGGCCTCCTGATTGCAAATCAGGCGATCTTCCGGTCTGATCTATCGGCCCTTTGGGATGCTGGAAATATCCAGATGGATAAATAGGTTTCTCATGAATATCACCGAGCTGATAGGCAATGAGTATTATTTCTCATAGGAACCACGCACTTATTCCTCATCGAAGCAAAGAAAAGTCATTAATAGGACTGGATGATAATCTAACAGAGGTTCTCATTCAAATCACAGTATTTCATTTGTTCGGATATTATTCTTCGATGTGGTTGATTTCTTGGCCTGGATGACGTCAATTCATCGATTTTCTTCTCTTTGATATAGAGAACCATTCAGTGTTTCTTTACTTGCATATCGCTCCTTCCGAGGCGGCCGAAACTAACTTGCGATATTTTCGCAGCATGCCAGAGGGTCTACGATCCACGACTTCCACCTTAGACAGTCGCTCTCTCATCTCCTCTTGCGATATCAATAAATCGATCCTCCTGGCAGGGATGTCTATCGAAATCTTGTCACCATCCTTAACAGCGGCAATAGGACCTTTGACGAATGCCTCAGGAGATATATGTCCTATGCAGGGTCCTCTGGTAGCGCCAGAGAACCTTCCATCCGTGATCAGGGCCACGGAATCAGAGAGCCCCATTCCCGCTATCAGGCTCGTGGGGGAGAGCATCTCTGGCATCCCAGGTCCGCCTTTCGGCCCTTCATAACGTATAACCACCACATCACCAGGTTTTATGTTCCCAGCCTTTATCGCCTTTATCGAATCCTGCTCAGAATCAAAGACTTTCGCGGTGCCAACGAATCGCATCATCTTTTCGCTAACCGCAGCTTGCTTGACGACGGAGCCCTGCGGCGCGAGATTTCCATAGAGCACGGCGATTCCTCCTTCCTTATGGAAGGGCCTGTCCAGTGGCCTTATCACATCCTCGTCGCTGATTATCGCCTCATCGCAGATCTGATAGATGCTCTTCCCATTTACTGTGGGGCGATCTGCCAAGAAAGGACGCAGGCGCTTCAATACGCCTGGAACTCCTCCTGCCCTATCCAAGTCCTCCATGAAATACGCACCTGAAGGCCTTATGCTCGTGATGTGAGGTATCTGCCTGGATATCTGATCGAAGAGGCGTAACTCGAGTTTAATCTCGAAATCTGCCGCTATGGCGGGAATATGAAGGGCGGTATTAGTACTGCCTCCTATCGCCATATCCAGACGTATGGCATTGAGAAAAGAATCGAGATTCACGATGTCTCTCGGCCTTATCCCTTGTCGCACCAACTCCACAATCCTTTTGCCGCTCTGCCTCGCGATTCTGCGCTTTATATCACTCCTTGCCAGAGACGTTCCACAACCGGTTAGGCTTAAACCCAACCCTTCGGTGAGGCACGCCATTGAATTGGCTGTGAACAAGCCTGCGCATGAGCCTTCCCCTGGACAAGCGAGGCATTCGATCTCCCTCACTTTATCCTCGCTGGCCTTGCCAGCAGCAAATTGACCAAGTGCCTCGAACACTGATTGGAGATCTAATTTTCCATTTGAGCCCTTACCAGCTTCCATCGGCCCGCCCGTAACGATGATGCATGATACATTCACCCTCCCAGCGGCCATGAGCATGCCAGGCGTAATCTTATCGCAATTCGTCACTCCCACCCAGCCATCCATGCAATGCGCCTGCACCATCAGCTCCACGCAATCCGAAATTACCTCCCGCGAGGCCAAAGAGAAGCGCATCCCTTCATGCCCCATGGCAATACCATCGCAGATCCCTGGCACACCAAAGGTAAATGGCACCCCACCGGCTTCGATTATTCCCTTTCGCACCTCCTCAACCAGCTCGTTTAAATGAACATGACCAGGAATTATGTCATTCCAGGAATTGGCGATACCGATGAAAGGGCGATCCATCTTCTCATCGTCTATTCCCGCGGCTCTAAGAAGACTACGACTCGGTGCCTTGTCCAGGCCTTTTTTTATGGTGTCACTGCGCATATGATGAACCAGCACCTCATGAACAGCGTCTCTAATGTAATTTTCCTAACCCATCGATTTCAAAAAATTAGTTTGGCTGAGAGCTCGATTCTCGACCCTTCCTCGATAATCAAGCACTGTTTGGCTGAGAGCGCAATAGTAACTATTTGTTAAAGTTTGGAAAACAGTTGAGTGGGGTTTAAGAGCGCAGCACGATCTCGATGTTCACGCCATCGGGGACCTGTATGCGCATAAGCTGGCGCAACGCCCTTTCATCAGCGTCCAAGTCGATCAACCGCTTGTGTATCCGCATCTCCCATCGATCCCAGGTCTCAGACCCTTCTCCATCAGGGGATTTGCGCACCGGAACCCTCAGATGCTTGGTTGGTAATGGTATTGGTCCTCTGATTGCCACTCCAGTCCTCTGGGAGATGGCCTTTATCTGGCCGCAGACGCTGTCGACCTTCTTGGGGTCTGTGCCGCTCAATGAGATCCTCGCACGTTGTGCCATGGAGATTCCTCAAAATTAGGAATAAGGGAAAGGGTTTAGGTCATCTCCCTCTTTTCCACCTCGATGCACATACCAGCCGCCACGGTCTGACCCATGTCTCGGATGGCAAACCTTCCCAATTGCGGGAAGTCCTTAGCCCTTTCAATTACCAAGGGCTTGGTAGGCTGTATCTTCACTATAGCCGCATCACCCGCCTTCAGGAATTGGGGATTCTCTTCCTTGACTTGACCAGTCTTGGGATCTAGCTTCTTCTGCAACTCGATGAAGGTGCATGCGACCTGGGCGGTGTGGCAGTGGAAGACTGGAGTGTACCCCACCGTGATGACCGA
>JAVYMA010000043.1:6560-6871 GCA_038740345.1 Methanomassiliicoccales archaeon | reverse complement strand
TTTTTATGGTGTCACTGCGCATATGATGAACCGGCACCTCATGAACAGCGTCTTTAATGTAATTTTCTCAACAAATCGATCTCATAAGAACTAGTTTTGCTGAGAGCTCGATTCTTGAGTCTTTCTGGGTAATCAAGCACTCCTTGATCAAATGTGCAAAAGTAATTATTTGTTAATATTTGGAAAGTGGTTGAGTGTGTTTTAAGAGCGCAGCACAATCTCGATGTTCACGCCATCGGGAACTTGGATGCGCATAAGCTGGCGCAACGCCCTTTCATCAGCGTCCAAGTCGATCAATCGCTTGTGTATAC
>JAVYMA010000043.1:0-6550 GCA_038740345.1 Methanomassiliicoccales archaeon | reverse complement strand
AGGGGATTTGCGCACTGGAACCCTCAGATGCTTGGTTGGTAATGGTATTGGTCCTCTGATCGCCACTCCGGTTCTCTGGGAGATGGCCTTTATCTGGCCGCAGACGCTGTCGACCTTCTTGGGGTCTGTGCCGCTCAATGAGATCCTCGCACGTTGTGCCATGGATATTCCTCAAAATTAGGGAATAAGGGAAAGGGTTTAGGTCATCTCCCTCTTTTCCACCTCAATGCACATGCCAGCCGCCACGGTCTGACCCATGTCTCTGATGGCGAACCTTCCCAATTGTGGGAAGTCCTTAGCCCTCTCGATTACCAAGGGCTTGGTAGGCTGTATCTTCACTATGGCCGCATCTCCAGCCTTCAGGAATTGGGGGTTCTCTTCCTTGACTTGACCGGTCTTGGGATCAAGCTTCTTCTGCAACTCGATGAAGGTGCATGCGACCTGGGCGGTGTGGCAGTGGAAGACTGGTGTGTAGCCAACCGTGATGACCGAGGGATGGTTAAGCACCATGATCTGGGCAGTGAAGGTCTTGGCCACCGTCGGGGGGTTATCCAAGGGACCGGCGACGTCGCCACGTTTAATATCGTTCTTGGATATGCCACGGACGTTGAAGCCTACGTTGTCACCAGGCTTAGCCATGGGCAATTGCTCGTGATGCATCTCGATGCTCTTGACCTCGCCCACCTTGTTGGAGGGCATGAAGATTACCTTCATATCGGGCTTGAGTATGCCGCATTCGACCCTCCCTACAGGCACCGTGCCTATACCAGTGATGGTGTAGACGTCCTGGACAGGCAATCTCAAGGGCAGGTTCGTGGCCTGTGGGGGAACTTCCAACATATCCAAGGCCTGGAGCAATGTCGGTCCTTTCCACCAGGGCATATTGGGCGAGGGTTTCGTGGCGTTGTCTCCTTTATAAGCGGATAGAGGCACGACCTGAACCTTCTCCATCTTATATCCCACGCCCTTGAGGAGCTTTAGCACCTCCTCCTTAACTTCGTTGAACCTCTTCTCATCGTATGGAGGCTTGGTGGCATCGATCTTGTTAATCGCGACAATGACCTGATTCACTCCCAAGGTCCTAGCTAGGAAGATATGCTCCTTGGTCTGGGCCTGCGGTCCCTCAATCGCAGACACTACTAGGACGGCAGCATCGGCCTGCGAGGTACCAGTAATCATGTTTTTTACGAAGTCTCTGTGACCAGGAGCATCGATGATGGTGAAGTAGTACTTGTCGGAGTTGAATTTCTTATGAGAGACATCGATGGTCACACCGCGTTCCCTTTCTTCCTTCAAGGAGTCCATGACCCAAGCGAACTCGAAGGTCGCCTTACCCTTCTCTTCAGCTAGTTTCCTATACTTCTCAATCAGATACGGCTCAATGTGGCCTGTGTCGGTCAGCAGGCGACCAACTGACGTTGATTTCCCGTGATCGACGTGACCAATGAACACCAAGTTCAAGTGAGGTTTTTCAGCCATGTTCCAGCCTCCAATTTACGATTTGGTTCTCCATACTATATTTCATATTTAACCGTTTTTCCAGGTCTCAGCCTGAGTAATAGCTCGCATCATAAGGCTCTGGATTGAGTCCTTTGCGCTTGCGTATCTCAGCCACTACCTTGCTTTGAAGCTCGGGTGGTACGCGGACGAAACCTGCATTCTCTGTGGACCAAAGCGCTCGACCTTGTGTGGCTCCGCGGATTGCTGAGGCGAAACCGAACATCTCTGCTACTGGGGCTTTGGCCACGATGACCGCAGCTTCGCCTTCCTGATGAATGTCCTCGATTGTGCCCCTGCGGGCCTGCACTTCGCGCACCGCATCACCCATAAGATCCTGGGGAACGTTGATGAATATCTTTTGTATAGGTTCCATGAGCACTCTTTCCCCCAGGCACATGGCACCATATATGCCGCTCCTTACGGCGGGTATTACCTGGGCGGGCCCACGGTGAACGCCGTCCTCATGCAGCTTAGCGTCCACCAATCTCACCTTCAGACCCATGACCTTCTCCTGTGCCAAAGGACCTAGATTCATCGCCTCCTCGAAAGCCTGTTTTGCCAGCTCAATGGTCTCGTTGAGATATTGTATGCCTTTAGTTACGTCGACGAAGATGTTCGTGTCCTTGAATGCCACCACGCCTTTGGCCTCATCTTTATCCATTCCCAGGTCCTGCAGCTGCTTCGCTAGTGCCTTGGGATCTTTTATCTTGCCCTCAGTCTTGATTTCACCAGACTTGATGGCATTGAAAACAGACTCCTCCAAAGGCATGACTTCGATGTAGAATTTGTTATGTTTGTTAGGGGATTTACCTTCGAAAGGTCCACCCTTTTGCTTTACACATTCCCGGTACACAACGATGGGTGGCGAGGACTTGATCTCACATTTATGATCGTTCACTATGCGGTAAATAGTGACCTCGAGATGCAACTCTCCCATGCCTGAGAGGAGATTCTCTCCTGTCTCCTGGTTTATTTGCACGTTCAAAGAGGGATCGGCCTTAGCCACTGTTCTAAGAACCTCCACCAGCTTGGGCAGGTCCTTCATATGTTTGGCTTCGATTGCCATTGTGACTACGGGCTCAGTGTAATGGGTTATCTTCTCAAACGGCTCCATGTCTTTCATCGTCGTTACCGTGGCACCGGCAACAGCGTCCTTTAGCCCCCCCACAGCAACTATATTCCCTGCAGCCATCTCCTCAACAGGTATCCTATCTGCACCTACTGAAAGCGCAACCGTTTGCACTCTATTGGGATTGCCTGCACCTGAAACCCACATCTCCATGCCTTTGCTTATCCTTCCTGAGAACAGTCTCCCCACCGCGACCTCCCCGGCATGAGGATCCATGATAATCTTGGTGACCATGAAGGTGGTGGGGCCGTTGGGGTCGCAATTCAGCATGGCCTTCCCCACCTCGCTATTCAAGTCCCCTTTCCAAATTACCGGTATACGGATTTTCTGCGCCTCCATGGGGTTGGGGACATGTTTGATAACCATATCCAGAAGAACCTCATGGACGGGGCTCTTCTTGGCCAGGGTCTTCTGGTCCCCGTTGTTACAATAATTATAGACGTCTTTCATGCTTATGCCGGACTTCTTCATGTAAGGCGCGGAGATAGCCCAGTTGTTGAAGGCGGAGCCCAGGGCAACCGTACCCTCCTGGACGGAGACCTGCCACTTCTTATTCAATGGCTCCGGCAGCTGTTGCGCTATGCGGCGGTTCACCTCCGTGACTATCTGAACAAAGCGCTGTTGCATCTGTTCGGGAGTAACTTTTAGCTCGTTGATGAGTCGATCGACCTTATTTATGAATAATACTGGCCTTACCCTCTCTTTCAATGCTTGTCTAATAACCGTCTCGGTCTGAGGCATTATGCCTTCCACAGCGCATACCAAGATGATCACGCCATCAAGGGCCCTCATAGCTCTTGTGACGTCACCACCGAAATCTACGTGGCCAGGCGTATCTATGAGGTTAATGAGATACTCCTGCCCTTCGTATTTGTGCACCATCGAAGCGTTAGCGGCGTTGATGGTGATGCCACGGGCCTGCTCCTGCTCATCGAAATCCAGCATTAATTGTTTTCCAGCGAGGTCCTCGGACATCATTCCCGCGCCGGCTATGAGATTGTCAGAAAGAGTGGTCTTTCCATGGTCAATATGAGCAGCAGTACCGATATTGCGTATTAGCCTAGGATCGCGCATGATAGACTGGGCTTTCTTGATGTTATCCTCTTTACGTCCCATCTTATCACCTTAAAATTCAGGCAGCATCAGCGTGCCGAAGCCGCTACCCTTTCCACCTCTTCTTTCTTCGACACCGCGAAAGAATTCATGTCATTCTTGGAAGCAAGAATCAATTCGTCCGCCAGGCATTCGTGTATTGGCTTAGTATTCTTGAAACTGGCTTGGATGGCCCCCTTGCAGATATTCCTCAGGGCAATATCAAGACGGCGCGATGGCGCAACATCCACAGCCTTGGGCACAGAGATGCCCCCGAACTGCAACCTAGTTATTTCTTCACGAGGAGCAGCATTCTCCAAGGCCTCGACCAATACTTGAATGGGATTCTTGCTCGTCTTCTTCTCTACAACTTCAAACGCCTTCTGGACAGTTCTATAGGCCTTCATCTTTTTGCCAGTGAAGACCTCGGTGCGCATCATATTGTTGATCAATCTTTCCACGATGTTGAGTCTGGCCTTTCCGAACCACCTTCCAGAATGCCGCCCATCAGTGTGTGGAACCAGGGTCGGGTCCAAATTTATGTATTTGGCCAATCCCCCATCACGCACCACTACTTCCTTCGTCCCATACTTCCCAAAGAGCAGAAGTTCCTGCTTAGGACCAAGAGGGGATGACATTGAAGCCTCAGGATTTCCTTCCATGATTTTCACCTCACCGGCTTCTCCTTCCTTCCCCTTACCAGCTCATTAAGAGAGACGTTATTGACCTGGATGACCTTGTATCTCACTCCGGGGATGTCACCATAAGAACGGCCAAGTCTGCCCCCAATCCCCTCTACCAATACCTCGTCATGCTCGTCAATGAAGTTAATAGCCCCATCCCCCACGGCAAAAGCTGTGATCTGACGACCATTCTTGATGAGCTGTATCTTGACACATTTGCGAATGGCGGAGTTGGGCTGCTTGGCCTCAATTCCCACCTTCTCCAACACTATGCCTCTGGCTTGGGCCGCACCCTCCAAAGGGTCGGACTTCTCCTTTAGCCGGAGGACTCTCCTTTTATAAGAGCTGTCGCTCCACCGGAACTTCTGCCGGTCCTTTCTGAGCTTTCTGGCCGTATATAGACCGCGTGCCATATATTCACCTTTCAATGGGAAGCGAGGGCCTATTACGCTATTCATATATAAGCGTTGCAGGTTCTCAGTTGTCGCTTCAGCGCTTTTTCCAATAACCACGTGATATTAGTATTTTTCCCAAGCCAGAGTCCTAAGCTACACTGCTACGATTTAAATTCTTTCAAAATCCCTTTTAATTTTTGAATCGATTCGTTTTTTAATATACTTTTGATATGTTCCCTGTGCCATGACCTTGAACAGGGCAGAGACCCTCTCATCTTACCTCGTTCTCGGTTTACTAGTCCTTTGCACGGTCTATGTCATGGTCAAAGGTGATGCGTTGTGGTCTGCAATAGGCATTTGGGCAATAGTGGTGACCTCAGTCCCAATGATGGCCAACAAAAATTTTAAGTTGATTCCGCGACCCTACTTCATTTTCCTATATGGCCTTCCCTTGTTTATTGCCACTCTCCATCTGCCTTCTAGGGTATCATTGAGGGAGATAGCCTTTTCCTTGATCATCGTCCTGACTGTCGCTGCTACCTTTCTCCTTTCCCTTGCCACCTTGATTCAACTACGTGCTCATCTCGGGGTCAAGATGAATCGTCCCTTTTTCATAGCTAGCGCAGTCATATTATTCATCGCCTCCCTGGGATTATACGTGGTTCTGCTGTATGTTCGTGATCTCCTGAATCCCCTTGAACCATTCCTCGTAAACAACGATGATCTAATGATGTGGCTTACCATGTTGACCTTCGGAGGCTTGGTAATGGGTATCCTCCTTGACATCTATTTACACACCACCAGCCTGGATGAGCTGCAACGATTGACTGTCGGAGAAGTGAATGGATGAGCAGAGGTATGTTCTATATCACTTCTTTTTTCGTAATGCTTGTCCTGATCATGTTCTTCTCTGCCATTTCTGCGGGTGACTCCTATGCCATGTGGACCGCGATTATGGGCTTGATGGTGATATTGATATGCCCCTTGCTCTCCCACCTTGGTATAGTGCAGGCGCCTTGGCCACTGGTGCTAGCTATCGATCTTTCCATTTTCATGCATAGTCTGGGCCTGGCTTCCTTTACTTTATATTATTATAACACATGGTGGTGGGACAAGCTCATGCATGTGATGACTGCAGTGATCGTCTCTGCCATTGTCATCATGGGGCTGATGGTGACTGAGAGATATTCCAAGAACATCCGCGTGCCTGCGTTTTGGATTCCGTTCTTCGTAGTCATCATGGTCATGGCTTGCGGGGTCTGCTGGGAGATTTTCGAGTTCCTTATCGACAAGAGCTTTGGGACCAATATGCAGCACTCTCTTCAGGACACTACCATGGACCTAATTACTGACCTGATCGGCGGAGTAATCGGCGGCTTGGTGGGAGCGTTATATCTATCCAGACATACTTTCGAGGAGTTCGTGGAGAAGCTTCAGATAGAACGCGCTGCAAAAAGAGTCGAGAGAATTTTAGGCAAGGAAAGCCGCTAACTCGCTGACATTTTTTACAATTTTGTCAGACAATAAGCAGACATTTTTATACTGGGAGGGATACTACTCGATTGGGATGGGAAAATGGGCGAGGAGCAAGCTCTCAAAGTGTGTGCAGCGCCTGGTGAGCATAAATTATCGACAAAGACCGCGGAGATGGACCACGAGCGCAGAAGACTGGAACGCTATGAAGACATGGTCCAGCTGGTGCTCGCAGCAATAGTCCCGGGTTTATTGGCATCGATGATGTTCTGCTATTT
>JAVYMA010000042.1 GCA_038740345.1 Methanomassiliicoccales archaeon | reverse complement strand
CTCTCCATCCCCATGGATCACTATGGTGCCTGCATCTCATCTGCGGTTTTCGTAGAGTTCTGATGCTCGGGGTTATAATCTGTTCCAAATGCCGCCGTGCTAGGGGCGTGTCTCTTTCATGCAAGAAGGTAAGATGCAACCACTGTGGCAAATATATCGATGTCTCCAAAGCGAGAGTGTTTCATCGCACTGAGGATCATGAGGAGATTGCAAGGGCGGTGCAAAAGATAAATGAAAGAATGACGCTGGAGACCGAAAATAATTCAGCGCGAAAAAGGTGTAGAACGCTCCCTCGATGCCAAGCATCAAAAGCTGATCTGTTAACTGAAGAAGGGCTCAGGCGCTTGGCTCTTAAACTTTCTGGTAAAGGCGGATTCTTCTCCATTCAAGACATTATGTCGGAGTTGAAGGTGAATGAGGAAGGAGCTACTGAAATTCTGGCCAGGATGCTTTCCGAAGGCATAGCCTACGAGCCGATGCCCGGCGTCTTCAGGCCTCTTCCACCTTGACCGCTCTCTGCATGTTTTGGGAGAATGAAAATTCACAGAATCCTGATTTTGCCAGCAACACCTTTTCTGTACTCTCTTGATGAATTATTGAGCGATAGCTGTCATGATAAGTAGGGCTCAGACCTACTGGATAGCTATGCTGATCGTAAGTGTATGTGAAGGAATAATAGTAATCACGGAGATGCTGTCCGTCACCATCATCCGTGAACTCTGCTAGGCGGTTGGGCTTCCAGATCATGAAATCCCTGTTTACCGTATCGATGCATACCAGTTCTCCTCCAGCATCTTTAAAAGGAACATAGGCCTGCACCCAACCATGGCCGCTCCAAGCATCTCTCTGCGAATCATAAAGAGCCCCGAGTTGCAGCCAAGCGGGAACGCCAGCGGCTCTGGCCAGGGCGCAGAAAAGTATCGACTGATCATCGCAATCTCCGGTCAAAGATGACAGCGTCTCCACACTGCTCGATGGATCCCCTGAGGAATCACTAGAGGAATATCGCACATTGGCCACCATCCATTCATAAATTGACTGGAGGATGTTGTAGACGTTACGATCTCCTTTGGTTATCTCCGCGGCCTGCCTCATAATAGCTGGATCGCTCATTACGATTTTCCACTCGTCATGGAGATAAGCTGATCTCAGGGATTGAGGTATATCAGATACTTCCCCCGAGGACTTAGCATCTATTTTCCAAATTTGCGTCTCCACCTTGATGTCGTAAGTTATAGTCACGATGTACTTACTGGTTCCAATCAAAGGCCCATGTTGCCAGACTCTCCATGGCAATCCGTATCTAATCGATTGGCGGCCTTCGGGAAAAGCCATGATAGATGTTATCTCTTGCAAAGTCCTATTCCCCATGGACACGTTCACCGGCATCGGCAGATCAAGAGTGAAATTGTAAACAGTCCCTCCATTAGCATCCACGCGTAATTGCCTTTCCAAGCGATAGATCACGTATTTAGGGGCTCTTTCTTGAAATGGAGAGAGTAAGAGTTGTACGATAAAATTCTGGAATGAGGGGGTGAGGAGCAAAATTATGATAATAATTATAGCTAACGCAGTCACTGCTAGTCTGAGCTTTCTTTTTGCTCCATTGGCCACACTACCCAAGACTAATTCTGGTATAATTCAAGCTTTCGATTTGGACTTGTACTTGGCCAAACCTTCCTCCACCAATGCAGGGATGGCTTGGAAATGCACTCTGTAGTAAGAGAATGCCGCGATTGCAGTGGCGAATACTAAACATACGTAACCCCAGACATCCAATGGATAGAGGAAGAAGCCTATCATCACAAAATTATAGGCTATATGAGTGAGCGCAGCATTAGCCAAGAAACCAAAAGGATGGCCGCGAGTTACCCCTATGCCGATGACCGCACCTGTGGAACCGTTGAGAAGGGAAAGCTGAAATGAGAGGACGATGATCACCACATAATCCCTTAAACCGAGAGACAATCCAGCTGCGGAAAATGAGAGAAAGCTTGACCAAATGTAGCCAAAAGCCACCGTGCTTCCCATTCCTAAACCAATCACTAAACCATAGAAAGCTGTATCTAGGCGCCTGGAAAAGCGTTTCAAGTTCAGCACCGCAAGCTTGGCCAATTCATAGATCAAGGCGAATAGGAGGGCGTAAAGTACCTGTTCTATGGGAAAGTATTGCTGCACGGCAAACAACGCCACCCCCATTACCATTCCCAATGCCAAAAGGCCAAATACCTTGCGGTCGTCGAAAAAAGGCTTCTCCACCTTTGGATAAGTATAGTCTCGTAGGGTGAAATACATCAAAGCAAGCGCTGGCCCTATGCCTATTACGCCAGCGATGAACATATTCGAGTTCATTATCAAACCCAGCCCAAGCAATGTCCCTATATAAGGGTGTTCAATGGCTTTTTGCTTCCTTGCGCCCTATGAGCTTATCGAAATAATGGGCCACAACACACGCCTCCATGCATCTAGTGCAGTGAATGCACCTCTTGTCATCTATCGCGATTCCATCATCGATTCTTACGGCCTTCACGGGACAATTCTTGATGCATATTCCGCATCTGGTGCATAAATGGGCCCTAAGATATGCTTTGGCACCCATCTCGAATGCTTTTTGCGCTTTTACGGGAGAGGGGGAATTGGCGATGATCTGCCCTCCCGCGAAGACTTTGACAGTCGTGTCGCTTATCCGAGCCATTGCAACTCCCAGATCTTCTGATATATGGCTTTTCCCCACTACCTTTAACGTTTCTCCGACGCGACTGAAAGGGCCGTGCGATGGCGTTGAAATGATCCCCTCTATCGAGTACCCACCGTTAACACAGGGGCTGATTCCTTTAACGATGTGCATTTCAAGAGTGTCAGCCCGATGCGAGGGCGCCTGAAGTCCTATCTCATTAGCAAGCTTCCTCATCTTCGGAGGTAGGACTTTCCATCGCCAAAACCCCAATCGAACGTATTCATGGCTTACTGAGTGTTGCTCTGCCCATTTCTCTAACCATCTGTTCCATTGCGAATGAAGCTCTGGATGAAGTCGCGATACATTTTTCCATTCACTTGCCAGAATAGAGGGGCACAGATAGCACCCTATCCTCTCAAAATCCTCATCATATAAAGGATTGTAGTCTAATCCTTTCCACCATATATACGCCCACACCTCTGCTGCTCTCCATTCCCTAATTGGATTGAGAATGGTTTGGTTTGGAACGAAAGGATTGTTTTCAACGAAACGTATTCTTGCGCGAGAGAAGGACTCAAGTGCCCGGTTGCCCTCAATGGTAATGGTTCCCTTGGGAAAGTGATTCTCAATTAGATCTGTCAACGGTGCCAATTTGCATACCTTGCAGCACCAACGAAAATCCTTGGCGGGAGGTCCAAAGGATTTAAGATGTTCCCAAAAAGCACCTTCTGCCGATGCATAAAGTATTTTTTCCCTTTTCTTACTCGCAAAGCTCTCCACAAAGGCTCTGGTTTCAGGAAATTCCAGACCGGTGTCTACGAATAAAAGCTGAAATGATTTCCCCGCCGACTTGGCTATGCCATAGCAAGCAAGGGAGTCCTTTCCTCCGCTGAAGCTCAATGTAATAGGTATACCTCTGCCTGTGACATAAGATTTTATATCGCTTACAGCCTTGGCTTCCAGCGCTGACAGATGGTCGAGGTTTGCATTCACGAAATCGCTCCAAGTGGCCGGCTTAGCCTGCCAAGAATCTTTAGCTTTCCCTACATCCCTGACATGGACAGCTTTCGTGGAGCTATAGAAAGAGGAGGAGGGTGCTTTCGCGGTGGCGGCACAAACCAGCCCTCCACTTATTAAAATGAGAGGATCTTTCTCTCGCACCTCTCCCATCAAAGGCCATAAATCCGCACCTGGTAGATTCTTACCTTTCAGATGACCATATTGATTCTTCAATCGCAAAATCCCTTTTTTAGCCACGGATAATAAAAATGTCGCCCCTTCTGCAGTAATATCCAAAATGAAATCCTGGGAGCGGAGGTCGAAGCGCAATGTGCCAATCACCTTTCCCCCAACTATTATTTCATCTGCACGATCCTCTCCAGCTACTTTATTGAGGAAAACCAACCTCCCGTCGATGGAAGAGCCGGCCCCAAAGCACCTTTCCAGGAGGGAACGGATCAATTCAAAGCTTTTTCCTATCGCTGGCCTTATATCGCCTGGCATGGAGATCTTGAAAAGCCGTCCTTGTGAACCACATGATGAGCAGCGCTCCCCCAGGAGAATGGTGCCACAACTTTCACACCATCTCGAGAACACTTTTCCATGCTTTTGGCGGGCAGGCATGCATCGATGCATCCTACCTGTCCTACTTCAAGATTACTGGCGAAAATTCATCAACTCAGTTTATCCAAAATGAATTAAGCATAGGCTCATATACCGTCATTGGTTTTGTCGGTCTCCGAGCGAGTGCGATGTACGACGAATATGGGGCGATATACATTCCCTCAGGTCGGGGGAAAATAAGGTTCAGTAGACAAGAGACTTTGCAGATTATTATCGCCGTTGCTGTCCTAACTTTCGCTTTCTTTAACATTTTCCCTTGGTATGGTGCTGGGGTTAGCGCAACCCTTTTTCTTTTAGGGACGGCGGCCATTGCGGTGATTACTGGCTTTGCGTTCCACGAATTGATGCATAAATTCGTAGCTCAGAGAAATGGCGCCTGGGCAGAGTTCCGTATTTATCCTATGGGACTCCTGTTCGCCGTGCTTTTCTCGTTTTTCGGCTTCGTCTTCGCTGCCCCCGGAGCTGTTTACATTCAGGGCCGCATCGACAGAAGGCAGAATGCTCTGATCAGCGCAGCTGGTCCTCTTATGAATCTAGTCATAGGGGCCACTTGCTTACTCCTGGGATCAGCCAGCTTTTCCTCTTCTCTCAGCTTAGGCGTGGCTTTGTACGTTATCGGCTACATCAACGCTTTCTTGGCGATGTTCAACCTACTACCCATTCCTCCACTCGACGGCTCAAAGATATGGAGATGGAATCTTCCATTATACCTGACCATGCTCATCTCTGCTATCCTTCTCCTGCTCTACGCTTGGGGGATCATCTGATTCATCAGCGGAAGAGCTCACAGGGATAGCGCAGATGGCGGATGATGCTACCCTCCCACTCCATAAGTTTACCAGGGTTCATGATATTATTAGGATCGAGAGCGTTTTTTATTGCCCGCATAGTGTGGAGCACTTCGGCTCTTTCTTTAGCCATAAAGGGCGCTTTCGATATTCCAACCCCATGCTCCCCCGTCACCGTCCCACCTAATGATATGACCGTCTCATAGATCTCGCTAACGGCCTTCTCTGCCTTTTCCCAATGCTGCTTTGAGGTGGGGTCGAGAAGCATCTTGGTATGCAAGTTGCCGTCACCAGCATGACCATAGGTTCCTATGATAACGTCATATTTCGATGCTATGCGCTGGAAAGCAACAACTGCTTGAGGGATTTTGGAGATAGGCACAGCCATATCATCAGCCAAAGAGACTGAGACGTAACCTTCACCGTAACGTGAGAGCGCTGTCATGACGCTCTTCCTGCCCTGGGTCCATCTTGCCATCTGTTTTGAGTCGTCCGACATTTCCACATCCGAGGAACCTGTTTCCAAGCATATTTGCTGCACCATCTTAGCCTCTTTGGATACTATCTCTGGTTCGCCGTCGACCTCTATCATGCAAAGGGCCTCGACATCGGGAAATCCTGCTCGCACGGTTTTGTTTACCGCTTTGATGCATGTAGAATCCATCAATTCTATTGCGGAAGGAATCAAAGGTTTGGCGACTATATTAGAAACACACCTTCCCGCTTTTTCCAAAGTATCGAATGCCGCCACGACCATTGCCGCTTTTTTAGCCTTTGGCACTATTCTAAGCGTCGCTTCAGTTATTACTCCTAATGTGCCTTCGCTCCCTACGAACAAGCGTTCAAGCTGATAGCCCGATGAATTCTTCAAAGTCTTGGTGCCGAGGTGTACCACCTCTCCTGTGGGCAGGACCACCTCTAACCCAAGCACATAATCTCGCATCGCCCCGTATTTTATGGCCCTCATTCCCGAGGCGTTTGCGGCGATCATGCCTCCAATAGTGCAAGCCTCGGAACTGCCTGGAGCTGTGGGTATGGAAAATTTGAATTGAGCCAGAGCTTCCATCAGACGATCGTACACCACTCCAGATTGGCATGTGCAATTTAAATCCTCAATTCTAATCTCTTTTATCAAATTCATTTTGGTCATGTCGATGACGATTCCGCCTTTAAGCGGGACTGCCCCTCCACAGAGACCGGTTCCTGCCCCGCGTGGGACTATGGGGATGCGACGCTGGTTGGCATAGGCCACCAATTCGGAGACCTGTTCAGTGTTGCGAGGTTGAACCACCATCTCCGGTGTACTATGATGGATAGAAGCGTCGAAGCCATAGACGTATATAGTGGCAATATCCGTAGAACAAAACTCTTCACCAACTATGCTTTTCACAGTTTCTATATCGACCTCGTCCATGGCCATGGAATTATGAAAACAGGAGCTTGTATTTAATTATGGCATTACTGCATGATAATCAATCCGCTGTTTTATTGTTGAAAAAAAACATCAAGCGAGAAAAAACAGAGACAAAAATATATCCTATGTGGCAACTGAAGCTTAAGATGAACAAGAGAAAAGCGGCGCTCTTGGCCGTTTTCGGAGGCTTGACCGTTTTTACCATCAAAATGCTCGCCTATGTCATCTCTGACTCGGTGGCATTACTTTCTGACGCCTTAGAATCCATCATCAATGTTCTGGCTTCTGTGATGATGTTCTTCTCCATCACTATTGCACAGCTAAAGGAGGATTCAGAGCACCAGTATGGCCATCAAAAAGCAGAGAATATCTCCGCTCTCCTAGAGGGGTTGCTGATAATCATTGCCGCTGTGGTGATAGCAGAGGCAAGCCTTAATAGGATACTTAGACCGGTTGAACTCTATAATTTAGATCTAGCTTTGGCGATATCTCTTACAGCAACAT
>JAVYMA010000041.1 GCA_038740345.1 Methanomassiliicoccales archaeon | reverse complement strand
GCCTTGAAAAAGCTGGAGTATCGAGGTTATGATTCAGCTGGCCTGGCCATAGTGGGCGACTCTCTGCAGATTCATAAGGATAAAGGGGAGATAGCGATAATGGAATCCACCTTGCCTCGTATGTTTGGAGGGGTGGGGATTGGGCACACGCGCTGGGCCACCTGCGGTCGTCCCTCGAAGCCAAATGCTCATCCTTTCACTGATTGCAACGGCCGATTTGCCCTCGCTCACAATGGCATAATCGAGAATTATGCAGAGATCAAGCATCAGCTCCAGGCCGAAGGGCATCGGTTCATGTCAGAAACAGATACTGAAGTATTGGTACATCTGGTGGAGAAGAACTATGAGGGAGATCTACGCCTTGCCCTCACCAAGAGTCTCAAGCAAGTGAAGGGTACCTACGCTGTGGTCCTAGTGGAGAAGGGTGCAAATCACATCGTCGCTGCTCGTAAGGAGAATCCCCTGGTGATAGGATTGGGGGTGGGAGAGAATTTCCTCGCCTCTGATGTTACCGCCTTACTTGACTATACCAATAAAGTTGTCCATGTGATGGATGGAGAAGTGGTGGAGGTCTCTCCGGATGAGGTGGTCATCTACGACCAAGCGGGAAAAGTCGTGAAAAGGGATTTCGAATTGGTCACTTGGTCCGCGGAAGAGGCTCAGAAAGGAGGCTATGAACATTTCATGCTCAAGGAGATATTCGAACAGCCTGAGGCGTTACGCAACACGCTCCTATCCAACGTGGATATTGTTGAGAATGGGAGCCTCTTGAATAACGTAGAGGTGACTAGCGTCAAGATCGTTGCCTGTGGCACTTCCTATCATGCCGCCATGGTGGGAAAGTACATGATTGAAAAGGTGGCAAGGGTGCCGACCTCAGTGGAGTTGGCGTCTGAATACCGCTACGGAGCAAACGCCTCGGAGCGCCCCCTCGTGGTGCTCATATCCCAGAGTGGCGAAACAGCGGATACCTTGGCGGCGGCAAGGGAAGCGCGAAGAAGAGGTTGCCGAACGCTCGCCGTCACCAATGTGGTGGGCAGCAGTCTCACACGCGAAGTGGAGGAGGTGCTTTTCACTCGTGCTGGTCCTGAGATTGGCGTAGCCGCTACCAAGACCTTCATTACTCAATTGGTGGCCTTATACTTGATTTCTATGAGACTGGCTCAATTGCGTAAAGCCATAAGCTTGGATGAGATAAGAGCCATGAAGGCACAGATGCAGCAGCTGCCCCAACTCGTGCGGAAGGTGTTGGACGAAGCTTACAGGGTGCAGGAAGCGGCGGAGATGCTGGTCTATGCCAATAGCGTCTTCTTCTTGGGTCGGAATATCAACTACCCGATAATGCTGGAAGGAGCTCTTAAACTGAAGGAAATATCCTACATACATGCAGAGGGCTACGCTGCGGGGGAGCTCAAGCATGGACCTCTAGCCCTCCTCGATGCTAGGACCCCAGTGGTGGCTGCCTGTCCCAGGGACCATACTTACGATAAGATGCTGGCCAATGTAGCGGAGGTGCAGGCGCGCGATTCGCCAGTGCTTGCCATCGGCTTTGAAGGTGACAAGGATCTTGCGAATGTGGTAAGCAAGGTGGTGTACGTTCCCTTCACAGCTCCCCTGCTCTCTCCCTTTACCATCACCGTGGTCCTTCAGCTCCTGGCATACTACACTGCTAAGATAAGGGGATGCCCTATAGATAAACCTAAGAATCTGGCCAAAAGCGTAACGGTGGAATGATCAGCTGAGCGCTTCAGGGCAGACCTCACGCCTGGAGCAGGTTCGACATTTACCTGGCCTATTGTGGTTTCGGTGCACATTTCCACTCGACATCAGGGAGCGCATCTCCTCGAGCTTGGAGAGGACTAAGGCTCGCATGTCCTGATTGAACTCGACCTCATGCTCCGCCTCTTCGTAATGAATTAGCCCATGAGATACGGGCTTACCATCCTCTTCCAGAAGGAGGCAATAGGCGGCAACTTGTAGGATATGAGAGAAGAGAGGGCCTCTCGGGGTACGCCCAGTCTTCACTTCCACGGGGACGTATTCCCCGTTTTGCTCCAGTATTAGATCAGGCCTTCCTTGCAGGCCATATCGCTCAGAGCGAAGAAGTCTGGAGCCGCTGCTGTCTACATATCGTATATTACCTTGGATGGAATGCTTCATCCTTAGTTTCCTAGCCCTTCGAGCGGAGACCACAGAGCCATACAAGGCCAAAGAAGCGGCAATGAGCCAAACTAAGGCGATCAGCTCCAAGACGAAGGCCAGCTCGGGATTGACATTCAGCAGCGATACTGAGTTAAGAGCAATGACCAATGCGACTATGGCGAAGCCTAAAACTATCCTCTCTGTCCTCTCCCGCCTCATTTTATCCTTAACCGAGGTCGAACGTAAAAGGAGGAACAGAGCTGCCATAACCCAAATAATGGAAAGTCCCCCGAGTATGGCGCTCAGCCTTTGCACGTCGCCCCAGGATAGCAGGGAGACCCCCAGGATGGACAATATCGTGGCTACGAGGGAGAAGATGATTACAAGCTTGTCCCAATCCCTTGACTCCTTCTCACCCGCGATGATCCGGTTGATGTCATCCGTGAACACATCATGTGATTTCTTCCCCTGCTGCAGACCCTCCGAAGTAACATCCGACCTTAAAGCGAGCCACCAGCTTAAAGGGCAATAGCCGAAGCGCTCCAGGTCGCTAGCGGATATCGGCTCCAATGCCACGTCATATAAGATTAACGACATCCTATAATAAAGGTCTCTTACAATCCGAGCTTAAAACCTGACAATCCATGTGCAGAAGGGAGGCATCGGTTATGAATATGCCCTTGGGGTTCTCCACCTCATCCACAAAGCCAAACCAGTAAACCACCAGGCCGTCACCGAAGAGCTCGGTATAAGGCTCAAGCTGCTTCTTTACGTTCTTGTTTATCTCTACCTTATCCCCAAATGAGGCCTTGCTCTCGATCCAATTTATTTCCCAGCCATTCACTTTGATAGGCTCGTCCAGAAGGCAATCTGGTGTCTTTGGGTATTCTCCTCTTAAGTCCTTCTCTGTCTTATAAGTTAGATTATGTGAATCCAACCAAGAATGTAATTGGCTCTCCCCCCAGGCTCCTCGTTTATATTGGAGCTCTGTGCCCCAAGGGGAGTAGACGCAGTCCTCCCTGGTGATCTCCTCTATCTCCCTGCGTATGCGCTCATCCTCTATCATCTTTGGCTCGCGCACCATCTTCCAAAACTGTTTCTTGGAGCAGCCATTGCTCTGAAACAGCATCAAGCCCATGAGCACAGGAGGAAACTCATATTTTTCGGAGAGGGAGAGCATGCTCGTTCCTGCCTTCCATTCCTTGAGTATACGAGGGGCCATCCTTTGCACGCGATAGAACTTCTTAGTCGTTTCCCTCACCGTCCTCTGAGTGTAGATGACAGTGAGAAGTTCCTCGTCCAGGCACCTCTCTCTGGCCAATCGCTTTATGTCTGAAGGAGTTTTAAGCTGATCATATAGGTATTTGAAATCGTTATACTTCATCTCTTCACACTTTCGCCTTTTGTAGACTCTGGCCATTATTTAAATTTATAGGGTTAGGCCAAAGAAACAATGGTAAAAAAGCTTCGTCAAGGCGCAAAATAAAAAAAATTATTGTATAATAATCCATCCTACTATCTGGCCCATAGACAAGGTTTTATATGGAAAACGGTGATTCAAACCTCGAGCGGTCCATCCGCTCCAAGGAAGGGATGAGATGAAACAGGAACTTGATAATCTCAACATGCCTTTCATGGCCAAGAGCGCGGGCCCGCCATGGCTGCCTGCCCCGGCCGTGGAAGCTAGGGAGATCGCCTGGTGGACGCAATGGGTGCTGGCGCTTTTCGGCCTGCTACTCATCATCAGCGGCATCATATCCTTCTTCACCCGTAGCTGGTTCTGGGCAGGTTATACCTTGGCGTCTGGCCTGGTCTACTTTTTGCTTTTGTTCTTGATGAAATCGACATTCTTCGACGCTCTGGATCAAGGGCGATTCAAGGAAGCATCGGATAAGCTACTAATCTGGGTCATCATAGGTATTATCTTTGGCTTCATCCCTGGTCTGCTTCTTCTCATTGCCTATATTCGCTTGAGGGATGTCTTTCAGCCGAAGTTCCAACCCTATCCGCCTGGTACCTATCAAGCTGGGGCGCCGCCACCATCCCCACAGCCTCAATATTATGCTCCCCCTCCCCAGCAGGCTCCACCCCCACCCCCTCCGCAGGCACCGCCAGCTCCGCAGCCTACCCCTTCACATGAACCAGCTAAGCATGCGGACATGGTGAAGTGCAAGAAATGCGGTGTGCAATACCCTGCTTTCATGCGAACCTGCCCCAATTGTAACGAGCCACGCTAGGGAAACCATTTATCCCTCCCTATTTTTCCATTGATATAGAACAGCGCCCTCCAGTTCTATGCGCTTTATACGATGGTAGGGAATCCTGGCTTCCGCGGTGCTGAAGAAGGAGCGACCCAGCTCCCTCACCTGCCAACCCATGATCGAGACCTCATCGTTGGGGGCGCCGCGGTGCAGATATGTTATTCTTGCCCGTTCTAATCCTCCTGCCGGGCCCCATTTAAGACGGTTCAGCACGTCCCTAGGGAACACAGATGATCATCACCCTGTAGGAGAAAGATTTTTGGGGACTGAGGAGAAAAGAATCTCTCATGAAAGTGACGGAGTTAGAGGGGAATCTCGTCGATGTGAGGAGAGGCGATATCCTTCCTGCTCGGATCTCCCTTATAGAGGATAGGATCGTTAGCATAACTCCTTTGAGCGGCCAGAAGGACGTCTATCTGCTCCCGGGCCTGATAGATGCGCACATACACATTGAATCATCTCTTCTCTGCCCCGCACGCTTTTCCGAGGCGGCCATTTCTCGAGGTACCACGGCGGTGGTTTCAGACCCTCACGAAATAGCAAATGTGATGGGCCTGGAGGGCGTCAAATATATGTTCCAGGAGGCAGAACGCACTCCACTCCGCATATACTACACCGCACCTTCCTGCGTGCCTGCTCTCGGCCTGGAGGGACCAAAGCTAGACGCGGAAGATGTTCGCCAAATCCTCTCTTGGGAGAGGTGCGTTGGGTTAGGGGAGGTCATGGATGTCCGTGCTGTACTTCAGGATGAGCCATCGCTCATAGCCAAATTGGATGCTGCCAAGGATATGGGGAAGCGCATCGATGGGCATGCCCCAGGATTGAGAGGCGCACCCTTACTGGCCTATGTGGCCGCCGGTCCTGATAGCGATCATGAGTGCACATCAGCGCAGGAGGCGGAAGAGAAGCACCGCCTGGGGATGAGGATAATGGTAAGGGAAGGGAGCGCTGCTAAGGATTTGGCCAACCTGATACCTTTCGCTCAGCGCCACGATTGCATGCTGGTATCTGATGACCTAGATGCTGCAGATCTATTGCTGGGTCATGTGGATAGACTGCTCCGGCGCGCCGTGGAGGAAGGGATGGACCCGGTGCGGGCGATAAGGGCTGTCACCTTGATGCCAGCAGAGCATTACCGTTTACCCCTGGGGGAATTGGCCGAAGGGTCACTAGCGGACATCACCGTGGTTAGGGACCTGAAAAGCTTCGAGCCTTTGCAAACCTGGATAGGTGGTAGATTGGTGGCGCAGAACGGCACCTGCTTGGTCCGGTCTGAGGCTAGGCGCTTACCCCATTCCATTTTCGCACGAAAGGTAAGTGCCGAAGCGCTCATTTTGCCCGGTTTAGAGGAAGGCAAGGAGATGCTGGTCCAGGAGGCGCTTCCCGGCCAGATCGTGGGAGGTTGGAAGCGAATGCGTATGCTGATGAAGGAGGGAGAGGTCATCGCCGATCTGGAGAGAGATATTCTTCTGCTCGCTGTGTTGGATCGTAGGAGACAGCGTCCCCCCACACTTAGCCTGATCACAGGCTTTGGCCTGAGATATGGGGCCATTGCTGCCTCGGTGGCGCATGATGCGCACAATATCATCGGCGTAGGGGTTGACCGCCAATCCTTAGCTAAAGCTTTGAATGCGGTGATAGATATGGGAGGAGGGCTCTATGCCTGGAATGGAAGAGAAGAGCGTAGTCTTCCCCTTCCCCTCGCTGGCCTTATGACTGATCGCCCCTGCGCAGAGGTGGCATCACTGGATGAGGAATTGCGCTCCTTCGTCCAGGCCATGGGCTGCAAACTACCCTCTCCTTTCATGACTCTGTCCTTCCAGGATCCCGAGTTTCGACGAGCTATCATGTCACCTATATGGTCTAAAGGTTGAGCTCAAGTTCCTGTAGGGGAAGTGAGAACGAAACCCTTTTGCGGCAGCACACCGCTTCCGCCCCCTCGGGGTCCTAAAATGGTTGAGGAGGATAGTTTCCGTTGCAAGATAGTCACATGGGATGAGATATCACGTTGGACTTTGGATGTGGCGCGGCAGATACAAGACTGCCGCTGCCACCCTTCAGTAATCGTAGGCCTGACTAGAGGGGGATGGATCCCAGCGCGACTCCTCTGCGATCATCTTCAGGTGAAGAAGCTGTATGCCGTGAAGACCGAGCATTGGGGTATCACGGCCAATCAGAATGGCAAGGCCCTTCTCACGCAGGAGCTCAACGCTAATGTTGAAGGAGAGGACGTCCTCATCGTGGACGATATCACGGATACCGGAGAGAGCCTGAAACTTGCCATTGCCCATGTGAGCAAACTGTCGCCTAAAGAAATACGCACCGCTTGTCTTCTGCATATAACTCATTCCAAGATCGAACCTGATTATTATTCAGTCAAAGTGGCAGAGAAGGAATGGACGTGGTTCATCTTCCCTTGGAACTTGCATGAGGACCTCCGCACACTTCTTCCCAAGACATTGGCCGAGGGAAGAACGGAGGATGAGATAAGAGAGCGCTTCAAGGAGCAGTTCCAAATAGAAGTGGGAGAGGATCTGGTCCGAGGTACATTAAAGGATCTGGAAGCGGCAGGTAAGGTGAAGCGCACCGGCCGCACATGGGTCAGAGTAAAGTGAATTATTGGAAAAGGGCGAAGAGAGA
>JAVYMA010000040.1 GCA_038740345.1 Methanomassiliicoccales archaeon | reverse complement strand
AAATCATAATAGATAAAACCTTGTTAAGATGATTTACTGGCTTATCAAACGGTTTGTGAAAAATTTTAATCAAGGTTCAATGCCTCATAATCCTCGCATATCTGTCTTTTCCATGGTCTTATCTATTTCTCTTTTTAAATTCTCTGGCAGACCGCGAATTCCAACCTCGAGAAACCCTCTTACAATGATGCCTACCGCCTCTTCCTCGCTCAGTCCTCGCGCCATTAAATACTCCACTTGATCCTGGGCTATTTTCCCCACTGCAGCTTCATGAGTCATCTCTAAATCTGGAACATAGGCTTCAAGCTCAGGAATAGCGATTTGAATTCCACCCTCTCCCAATATTAGGCCACGGCACTCAAGATGTCCCCTGGCATTTTTCGCTTTACCAACCATTTGTCCTCTGGCTATCACCTTACCTCCAGTTGCAATAGTGCGAGAAACCATCTCACAGCGACACCCCTCTCCTGAAAGAATGGCTCTACTACCAAGATCCAGTTCACCACCTTTATGGGCGATGGCCACTGAGTTAAAACGTGCAAAACAATTTCGCCCTTCCAGATGCGCAGTAGGGTACGTTTGAATGGTCCTAACCGGCTTTAATGCCACATAATTATTGATAAAAGTTGATCCTTCTTCTTGGATTATAACTGTTCTTGGACGTACTCCAATCTCTTCTGACCAATTATGAATCATAGTAAATGTCAACTTTGACCCTCGCTTCAAGTAGAATTCACTTATCCCCAAGTGTAATGATTTCTCTACTCCCTTGGAGGTGGAACAACCAGTGACAACATCCAATTCTGCCCCCTCTTCCACAATAACGATGTTATGGACGGTTTGAGCTTTCTGCTTTCCTTCTTTCAGCATTAAGCAGGCCTGAATTGGCGCAGTAATTTTGACGCCAGGGAGAGCGCGAATGAAATAGCCATCGGCTTCATCTAAAAAAGTTCGAGCAGTGAACTTATCAGTATCAGGTGGCACAGCCTTCCAATAATATTCTTTTAGCCAGTCATGAGCTTTCATAGCTTCAGACAATGCCATGATTTCCAATCCCTCGTTTTTGGATGAAACGTGGACTACGCTCTCATCCATTAGCAGAAAAGAGCCTGCTCTCCCTTCTTCATTTGGCAAGATTCCTGCTTGTAAAAGAGTCTTACGCTCCTCCTCATTAAGCTGGGAAAGACTCTGTAAGCGTTCAAGATTCCTTTCACCCAACCTATAGTCGTCAAGGTCGATATCTTCTCCCATCGCGGCTTTTTTGTTTATTGCCGCCTCTGCCCGCTTCCTTAGCTCACGTTCATCAGCTTCAGCTTGCATTTTATACACTCCTCATAGCCCATCCTGCTAATCTCTTGCAAAAGTTCGCGGGGGTTGCCTGAGCACATGACCATACCATTGCACATTACATACCCTCTATCTGCCTCGATGTAGTCCAAGATCTGACCAGTATGAGTAATAATCAAAGCAGCTTTTCCCATCCTGCTTTTCTTTCCTGCACAACTGCTGCCATGCAGTAATTCACGCACTTTGTTCCCTACCCTTTCAATACTTTCGAGATCCACTCCGCTCTCTGGTTCATCCAATAGGTAAAGACAGGGGTTTTGCGCCTCTAGTTGTAATAATTCTGAACGTTTGATTTCGCCACCTGAGAATCCCACGTTAACATCTCTATCAAGAAATCTTGCCATATCCAAATCTTTAGCCATGCTTTCATCTATTGTTTTTCCCTTGCTTGTTAGTTTGACCAAATCCCCCAGTTTTACTCCAACTAAATTAGGTGGTCTCTGCATCATAATTCCTATACCACGTCTTGCTCTTTCATTGATAGGCATATTTGTGATATCTTCTCCGTTAAAAATTATCCGTCCTTTAGTTACCTTATAACCACTGAAACCCATAATCGTCATCAATAAAGTCGACTTGCCTGAGCCATTAGGCCCGAATAGCACATTGGTGTATCCTGCCATGACGTTTAGGGAGACACCTTTTAAGATCTTTTTGCCACCTACCTCTACGTGCAGGTCTTCTATCTCAAGCATCTAACAGACCTCTCATGCAGCATGTGCGCCTTACGTTTTTAACCGTATCGGAAAATGCGTGATCAGGTAACATAGCCAAAGGAGGAAATTTAATCTAAACATGCTGCTTCTTCATGTGATGAAGTTTACGTTCCCTAACGGTTCAAATCCAGAAAAAATTGTATTAATCGTAGGTGCTGGCGTCGCAGGGTTATCTGCGGCAAGGACTTTACTTAAACATAATGTCAAAGTAATAATTGTTGAAAAGAGCAATGAATTAGGGGGAAAAATTCGAAATATTAAAGAGATTTTTACATTGAATAAGAGCGGCGCCGAACTACTTGAATCCATAAAATCAGAAATCTTATCGCATTCAAACGTAAAGTTATTATTAAATTCTAAAATATACTCATTAAAATATATAAATGAAGAAGATTTTGAAGTCGAGGTTCATTCTTATCTAGGAGACGAGAATGAGAAGTATACTTCTCGATGCTTTAGGGTAAATGCCGTCATATTGGCCATGGGACTAACATCCATCGATGCCCAATTGATTCCCGAGATGGGTTATAAACATCTTCAAGATGTCGTGGTTTCTCTAGAGTTCGAGGAGTTATTTAAACAACAAAACCTTAAACGTCTTAGTGATGGAGGAGATGTTAATTCCCTTGCTTTTGTCCAATGCGTTGGCTCGAGAGTTGAGAGCAGGGGAGTGCCATATTGCAGTTCTGTTTGTTGCATGAACACTATAAAAAATGCTTTGGCCATCAAAAAAGCCAGACCTCAAATCACAGTTTATGTTTTTTATATCGATATTCGTACACATGGAAAATGCCATGAGGAATTATACAAGGAAGCCCGCGAAGCCGGGGTTTTATTTATCAGAGGACTACCTTCTTTGGTCCTCCCAAATCCTGGAAAGTCAGGAGCTTTGGTATGCGGTGAGAATACCTTGTTGGGGGAGCTTTATGAAATACCCGTGGACCTAGTAGTACTGAGTGTTGGTTTGAGACAGCATGAGGAAAGTATGAGACTTTTTAAAATGTTGAATTTACCCCTTGATAAATGCGGTTTTCCTTTAGAAAAAGGAGGGGAGAGTGAGTGTACCATGATTGATGGAATATTCATGGCGGGTTGTGTAGAAGCTCCCAAGGATGTCAGGGATTCGATTTTACAAGGTAAAGCCGCTGCCACAGCTGCGCTTTCCTACTTTAAAACCCGCACCATCGGCTCAACCATCTAAGATTCAAGATTAAATTATTGAATAATCAAGACAAAGCTAATTTACGGCGTGCTTAATACAATCGAGATCATGAAATTAAAGAGGGAACATAATATCCTTTAACTCCTCGTTATTTAGAGTATTCAGATATGCATAGCAGTGCGTACAAAGCATGGCCGATAAGCATTTTCAATATTGATTTTCAGTCTTTCATTAGGTGATTCTTGCATGTCAAGGAATAAATATGCCCTCTTTTATTGGGCATTAAAAACTTTAATGCAAATATTAACATGAAAAATCTCAGGAATGCTAGGAGGGATGTCATATCAAAGCATCGATTAGATTATCCGTTTTAGCGCTGGTTATAGCGTTCATAAGTTCGCTTTCGTTATCAAATGTTGTTCTTTTAGTAAATGCAGTACCCACTGGATATCCAGGACCTGGTGACGTCATCAGAATTAATAATGATGCTGAGCTGATTGCGGCCAGCGCTGCATATGGTTGGAACGGTACAGGTACCCAAGCAGATCCATTTGTGCTGGATGGAACTAGAAACGACCCCCAGATTGATATGGATGGATCACCAGTTGGTTTGTATATCGCAAATATAACAACTAAATATTTTGTAATAAGAAATTGGACTATCAACAATACTGCCAATTCGGGCATTGGAATCCAAATCGAGAATGTTCTCTTGCCTGTAATCATTAGTAATGTAAAAATCAATAATACCTCGATTGGAATTAAAGTTAACAACACTGCCTCTTTTGAACTCTTTGGCTCTACTATTTTTAATTGCAGTACTGGTGTGAGATGTGATAACACCCTCGTGAACATACATAACAATACAATTTGGGACGAAGTAGCTATGCTTCCGACCATTCATTATGGTGTATTTTTGAGAAATTGTAACGCAGGTAAGGTCGTAAACAATATAATCTATGAAATCAACGAAGCTATCGAATTAGAGCATTGCAACGCAGTAGAAATTGGCCGCAATTCTATGAAAGATTGTGTAATCGGCGTTTTCTTAGATCAGGCTTCAACCAGAGCATTCATTCATAACAACACCTTTGAGAATATGCAAGAATGGGGCATAACGTTAAATTATGAGGCCCAGAACACAACAATCGTGGACAATTTCATTAAAAATTGTTCTTGGGCAGGGATTGATGTGGCCCATTCTAACGATGCCTTGATTAAAAGTAACAAATTCATTAATTGTACGCATGGTGTGCTATCTCGACCAGTCATGATTGGAAGCAATCTACGGCTTAATATTTTCCACAACATATTCGAAAAATGCGGCCAAGGAATCAGTCTCAACTTGACCTATTCCAGCTTAATTACTTATAATGCTTTCATTTCCTGCTCTGGATATGGCGTGTATATGAACCAAAGCGCCGCAGGGAATATTGTGCATCACAATGTCTTCATAGATTGCAACTCTGGCGGCATTCAGGCTTTTGACTATGTTGCCGGAGCTAATAAATGGAACACTACTGGTTTCGGTAATCATTGGAACGATATGACATCGCCAGACGCAGAAGATGATGGCATAGTTGATGTGAACTATGTACTTGATGGAGCAGGAAGCGTGGATAATTATCCATTGACTTACACCATAGGCCCTGCACATGGGCTTCAGGCGGTGGTAGGAGGCAACTCGGTCCTCTTTACTTGGAATGCATGTAATTACAGCGCTGGTGCAATATTCGCTAGTCCAGAAAGTAACTACATTTTACATCGCTATGGTGGAACTAATGGAACTAAAAATTATACCAGTGTTCCAGGCATAGAAGAATGGAATGATGCCACGGTTGTTCCTGGTACAACATATATTTACGAGGTTATCTGCAACAACACTTACGGCCGATCATCCGCCCGTAATTACACTGTTCCCGTGCCTGCCGGGAACGTACCAAAGGTGAAAATAACTTCGCCAGCCGATGGGAGCTTATTTAACGTAAATAGCGTAACACTAGAATGGAAAGGTTCGGAGAATAATGGCTCTGCGATAACCAAATATGAGGTACGTCTTGATAATGGAAACTTTATCGACAAAGGTCTTGCCACCAATCACACTTTTACTGATTTGTCTGATGGCAAGCACAAGTTGACTGTAAAAATTTATAACGCGGATGGCAACACTGGATATGATGCAATAAATGTGACTATTGATACCACACCTCCTTTATTGTTCATAATCTCGCCGACGGAGGGCAGCAAAAATAATACAGGATCGATTAAAGTCACATGGACAGCGAGTGATGCCACCAGTGGTGTCAAGAACTATTCTTTGCGCGTGAACTCAAGTGAATGGAAGCAACAGAACCTCAACACGAGCTATGAGATAACCGATTTACAAAACGGCACCTATCTGATTGAGGTTCGAGCGTTCGATAATGCGGGTAACAGTGTAATCAGGAAAGTGAATGTAACGGTGGACCGCGCAGCCCCAGTAGTTACCTTCCTCGAACCAACGGACAATTCCTTTACATCCAATGTTAACTTCACGGCCAAATGGAATATCACGGATGATTCAGGTGTGAATTCGACTTGGGCTCGCCTGGTCGATCCTAATGGTGTTGCCCTACCTTGGTATAACCTAACAGGAAAGAACTCTACCTGGATTACAAATCTTACTCTGGGTGGAAGCAATTTGTCTGAGGGAAGATGGCAATTGCACATCGCAGCCAACGACACTCTGGGGAATAATGCTACGAGCATAGTGCAGTTCACTGTGGATATTACACCTCCAGTTCTAGAGATATTACAGCCGATTAATGGCAACTACAATAACACTGGCGTGGTTATTGTTATATGGAATATCATCGAGGATAACCTGGATTACTTCGAATACCGCATCAACTCTGGCTCTTGGATTAATGTTGCGACGAACACATCGCAGGAGTTGATTTTGGCGGACGGAGTGTATAATTTCGAGGTTAAAGCTGTTGACAAAGCGGGACTCAGCTCAATAGCTTCCGTGAATTTCATCGTTGATACAGTACCGCCTGCAATCGACTCTTTGGAACCAGCAGATGGGAGCTATTTGAATACCAATACACCCATTTTCGTATGGAATGTGGTGGAGTCTACCTCAGGCGTAAATCGTACCATCATTAGCCTCGATGATGTAGTAGAAGATATTGGATTGGCGCAAAGCTACACCGTTTTGAGCCCGCTTGAGCCCGGGTGGCATTGGTTCAATATCACCATATATGACAATGCCACCAACTTCTTCCAGGCTAGTGTTCATTTCTATGTAGATATCACTGGGCCAACCGTGATTATTCTATCACCTAGTGATGGAGACATGCTGAATCAATCCACGGTTCAAATAATTTGGATTGGTAGCGATGCCCATTCAGGTGTGGCATACTACGAATATGATCTTGACTCGTCAGGCTGGACCTACTATTCTGGCCAAGACGGAACACACAGCAAAACTTTCAACCTGATGGAGGGTTACCATACCTTTAAGGTGCGCGCTTTCGATTTGGCAGGTAATCCTTCTAATACAGCGATTATCAGCTTCCTTGTGGATCTCACAGCACCCGAACTATCTGTCTTAATGCCAAATCAGGATGAAATGTTTGCATTAGATGAGGTAACGATTGCTTGGAATGCAACTGATAATCTTTCCGGCATCGCGCACTACGAGGTCTCCATCGACGGAGGCTCTTGGATACTCGTCGGCCTGGACACCAACTACACCTTCACCGGCCTGGCCGACGGCAATCACACAGCCTACGTCAAGGCCGTCGACAAGGCCGGCAACTACAACGTCACCTCCGTGAGCTTCGTCACCGACATCACCCCGCCAGATGTGGTCATCCTGACCCCCGCTGAGGGCGAGATGTTCGCCGTAGACACGGTATACGTGCAGTGGAACACTCAGGACAACACCACCGGCCTGTGGTACTGGTGGGTGTGGGTGGATGGTGAGGATGCCATCAACGTCACCAGCGACAACTACACCTTCACCGGCC
>JAVYMA010000039.1 GCA_038740345.1 Methanomassiliicoccales archaeon | reverse complement strand
CTACGATAACTAATCGAGTATCCAAACACCGGATGAGTTATTTCAGTATTCATCCTCCTTTCATATCCCCTGATAATTTTCTTCTTACAATCTGGTTTTAATCCAGTCCCCTCTTTAGTGACAATGAAATCTTTCTCATCTAATTCTCCATTATTGAAGAGAGTGATAGTAACTGAGTCTGCGATCAAAGGTCGAAATTCTTCCATCATATCTAAGGCTAAAGAAGGTTTACCGTGCCTAGGCTTATGATAGAAGCCGAGCAACGGATTAAAGCCGACTTGAAGGAGTACGACGAACCATTCTTTTACCATGACGCCATAAAGATATGAGAGCACCGCGTTAATTGGATCCTTTGGTGGTCGCTTATTGCGCGAATGGAAGGTATCCGCGAGAGGACATTTTATCATTTTGCTGAATCTATTAAAATATATCTGCGCGGCACATCCCTCTATTCCAAGTAATTCTTCAATATCGTTAGCATCTCTGGCAGATCGAGCTAATTTTTGAAGTTGTTCTAAATCCCCTTCCTCAATGCTTTTGTCATTGCGACGCAGCATTGTACGCTGATTGCGAATTTTTCCCTCAACAAAGGACCTGGCAAGTGAAAGTGACAACTTTTGATCTAGCACTGCCGAATACTGAGCTAAATGTAAATTCACATTATTGTTGAAAACCCCAGTTGTAATCCCGAGAAAGTATCCTCCGCGAGTGAAATGTGAAATGGGGATTCCTCTTTGAAGCAATTCGTTCACGGCAGGTGAGGTTATGGAAGCGCCACCATATATGCAAACCTGAGAAACGTCATGAAGGGGGAGGTCAGCTAAAAATTGATCATCCTTTATCACTTCTAGCCTACCTTCCCTTTTTCTCACTATCGCTCCATCTGTCGTTACATACAATGGTATAAAATCATCGCGGGCAGGTATTAGCCTCCTCGGCTCTTCTCCCGATTCACCTTTTAGAAAATTGGTCTCATCTGGTAGACATACAGAAACCAGTGAACATCTTGGGCATTTAGGGCTATCTTTCAAAGGTTCTGGAGCTTTATCAAGTAAAGGCAAAGTTAGAATGTTACTTACTATTTCTTTTAACTTTTTCATTCTATCCTCTGTTATTTCTATATCCACTCTTTTCTTCGAAGATACATAATAAATTACACCTTTATCGCATTCGTAGCCATTCTCTCTCAAAATGGCTGCCAGAGCGCAAATCTGCATTATTTCTGGTTCATAAGCACCTTCTGGAACATCAGGAACGAAACCTTTCTTGTAATCGATAGGAACCGCCTTTTGCCCTTCTAGTTCTAAAAGATCAATTTTCCCAGACAGCCGTGCTTCAGGAGCTGTTAACATCAAAGAGCGTACTACCTTCAAGTCTTGATCCCAAGACGCAGATTCTTTGTCCACATTCCGGTGCTGGAACTTCCCTTCCACAGTATCTACCGAATCAATAAAATCACCTTGCACCCATTCGATATAGCATAATCTCGGACAATAGACATATTCATTGACCATTCTCGCAGGAATCAAAACTTCTTCCATAAACAAACAACCTCCAATGCAATATATTCATAGATTGAGGCGTTGATGGGGAGGTCCCCTTTCATAGTTCATACCTCCTCCAATCTCCATCCATCCCCCGACGAGATGGGCCGTACCTCAGCGGCGGCGTGTTTTCGGGCTCATGTTTCACTTCTCCTGGTTCTATCGTAGCGGACGAAACATCCCCATCCCTTCGTGGCAAGCAAATCCTACCGCTATGGGACCAGGGACCTCTTCGTCGAACTCGATTCGGAATCCATAACCAGGACCGTAACACGGGGTCATGCCATTTGATCTAGTTCTTTGAAACTCAGACCACCTTCGAACAGACCCTCTCATCCTAAGCTCAGGTAATATTGTAATCCGCAAAGGTTTTGGAAATGAGGCTATTTCTAAGCTAGAAAGGAGCTGATGAAGGGGACCATCTTTCTGAAGTAAATTCAGATCAGGAGATACCCCGTAGTCCACTAGAATCGAAGATTTGTCCCTTTTAGTTCCTTCCAAGACATCGATTACAAGCCTTTCGGGCTTAGCTATAGTTTTCCAGATACCATTTCTGTATGTTTTTGGATGCCTAGAGAGAAGGAAAGGTGTGCATGATTCCCAGATTCGCGAGCGGGAAAGCAATGGCGACGCTCCTTCTTCTGCACTACTCTCCTCAACAAGGAGGAGCCCAATGGCCATTTCCGAGCCCCTAGGGCTCAGTCTCTTAAGATTTCGTAAAGAACTTACATGATCGTCGCTTATTACATCATGTGAAAAGACAAGCAAATGATCCAACTTTCCATCTAAGTCGTCATCGGAAGGAAGGAAATACGCATGTGGGTGACCTTTCAAAGGCTCACCTGATTCATTTTTACCCGAGAAAAACTCAGATTTCTTTCTATCTTCCCCTCCATAGATACTCATGCATGCCGCCCTCACTCTTTCGGCCACACGCAAGGTCTTGGTCACAGGAGGAAGTGCTGGTGCGTCTAATGAATACCTTATTGCCCTTATTTTCTCAGAGCAAGTTGTAGAGGGGGGGACGGGGGATGGTTGATCATCTATGCAGCCCTCAGGCAAATAATATTCTTCCCAAAAAGCACCAGGTGGCGTTAGCTGATTCAATTCATTTCTCAATTCATTAGTGCTAATCATCAAGACATGCTTTTCTGTTAATTGCTTATCACCGTTAATAGGTAGAGGAGTAAGAATTCTTCTGATTAATCCTTCTCCGCTTCCATCTAGCATTTCTCGATTTTTCGATGCTGGCTCAACGAGATATAAACCATTAGACCTTGCTAATAGAATTAATTCCTCCGATTCTATCTCCACGACCTTGACTTCGCACCATGACTCTGCTCTGCCCAAATAAGATAATTTTGAGACTATTGTAGAAAGAGCCTCTTTTCCTTCTTTTGAAATTATTGCATTAGGCCAGTATATAAAGGCGGTCGCATTCTTAGAAATGGCTACGAAATCATCAAAAATTAATCCCTTTGTCGACTTCGATGATTTGATCCAGGGGACATAGTGCCTTGAATGACCCACGGACACTTTGGGAAGCAAGAAAGATGGGGGTTCCGCACAGAGCTGAATCATAATTTCTCTCATAATACTCTCTTTTATGTCTGAAGCCCTCCTCTTCCACGTTGCCAACATGGCCCTCATTATTCGCCAAGGGGAAGGGGGCCACTCCTTTTGTGCCTCATTAACATGGGCACCCCAAGGTGTGGCGTGATAGGCTCCTGCTGGAAATCTAAGGGATAGCGTCAACATTTTCTCAGGCCTTAGCGCTTATTTGAGTTACTCTAGGCTCTGGGAACATGTTCGAACATGATTCAATGAGTTTTGGCAGCTCATCCGATAATTCCTTTGAGGAGGGGAATCTGAATGAGGAGGGACTAATTTCCAAGTCTCCTATTAATTGTAGGTCACAAGCGGTTCTCAATCTAAGACCCTTCTCCAAGAATTTCCTTATTTTGAACAGCGAGAGCGCAATAATCAGATTCTCTGCATTCTTTCCCAAACCCATTGATCGAATTGCAGATAAATCCACATTGAAATAGGCCGTTATGTCTCTGGCAACATACTCTATTCGCGTATATGGAACGTTTCCCTCTCCCTGCTTTTCCTTCATTGCAACTCTGCTGAATTTTACACCACCGCTTTGAACAGGCTTCACGTCTGCTGCTTCGATGAAAGCAGATAGAGCCCTGGGAAATCTAATTCTCCCATCTACCTCCTCTAAAAAAGCACCATGAACGAGCGAGTTAGGATCGTATTTGAAAATAGTCGCATAGATTTTTTTCCACTCGATTGGTGTGCTATCATTTACGCCAGCCTCTTTTTTAAATAATTCGACGAAAGTAGGGTCTCCCTTCTTTCCCAATATGTATTCTGAATTTATTCGATGCGCCTCCTGTATTGACGTCGTTGTGGCACCGTCTTTCAATTTAACCATTATGTAAGGTAGACCTTTCAACTCCGGGATGATATCATTTTTTCCATCGTCCCAACAGACTGCTTCCATTCGATTGGCCATTGATTGAGCTGATTCAACCAACAACATGGCAGTTCCATCAGGCGCCACATACTCTGCTGGTCCTAGATCAGGGAAGCCAGTAGGCTGGAATCTATCTCCCTGCAGGGGCTTTAATCTCGCCTTCATTAAGAGCCTGTTTGCCGTTTCCAATTCCTTCATCAGATTCTCCAAACTCATTTATTCACGCTCCTTCTTTAATGATTTCCTCTCCCTTTTGGTTACTTTCGAGGATCTCTATATCTCGTACCACTTTTTTCATTAACACATCTACTCCTGAAAATGGAATGAGGAGCGACGCTGCCAATCTTTTAGAACGTTCAGCATCTGGATTGAAACCAGGGTCGTAATTCATTCCTCTACGTTGTCCTTTTAAAACAAACCCGGCTATCTGTATCCTCTTTGCAGCGATACGCAAAGCCTCTACTCCTCTGCATGCACCAAGCATTTCGATTACCCGCGCATCAGGTTTTATTTGAATTCCATCCTTTCCGTTAAAACTTAATTTTGCAAAGCCTTTTTTATTTAGAGTGATCCCACCTGGCAGATATGTCAATTTCAAAATTGCATAGTCAGATGGTATTTCTGAATATAATTCTCCATCGAGATAGTAATCAGCTTGTTTCCAGCTATCCCACCTTATTAAAGCCAGACCTCTCCAGAGATCTAATATCTTTTTGTCATTGACTTTTCCCTCCAGAAATCTATTTATATCATAAGAGGAAGCAAAAATTAACGAGCCTAAAGGTGTATAATTTAAAGATAGCCGCTCACCATCGACCAAACGCCTCTTTAAAATCCGAATCATATTTTCTATGAGGCTAGTTTGCATCCAAACGCATTTTTGGGAGCCTTTTTTCCAGCGCCACTGGCCATTCTCCCTAGTTACAGGGAATATGTTCTCCTTAATGGAACCAATATTTGAATCGAATATTGAAGCTAAAGAAGCGGCTATGCGATATTCAGTCGTACCATCATTGCATTGGTTAAACCAATCTAGCTTAATATTCATCTTTGGCAGAATGCCTTTCGATTCGTCTTCAATTATAGATGATTTCGAAAGTGCAGAATGTAAAGTTCCAAGAGATATCAATACTTGTTGGAGACGTTCCTTTGTCCCATGATGACAATAATCCACGATTGCTGCTTGCGTGTTCCTAAGACTACTCATCAATAATGCAGATATTTTTTCTTTAGACTCTAAAAGACTCAACCACCCGGACACCTCATCGATTAGCCCCACGCCTGGCAACGCCTTTACTTTATGCTCGGCTAAATGCACTGCGATTGCATTTGCTTGGTCACCACTTCCCTGCCTAGCTATTCTTCCAAATCTAATGAATGAGTCAAAACCCCGATCAACTCCCAGGCTAGCCACAGCCATTGCGTAATCGAGTCCTTTCCGAGCTTCTCTCATAAGTATATGGGCACGGGCTTCTCGAAATGTAGCTATCAATTCTCGATTGCTCTTTGGCGTCCTCCAAACAGGAACCCAGAATTCAGCCTCAAATTTTTTATTCAAAACATCAAGAGATGCCAGGCTTCCTCCTCCAACAGATGTTGGTTGCGCGATAAAAGGAAACGATGGTTCTCCGCTTTGTCCAGTCGAATATCTCTTAGAACATGAGCCGGAGAAGTATTGTAAACCTTCAAATCCTAATATTATATCCCAAGGATTCATTGTCTTCTTTTTTTGGAGATATCCTTCCCCCGCATTGATTTCGCAAATAGCTCCGGGATTGAATTGGCCAGCATTCAAATCGGACAATTTCGGAGAGCCTTTTCCATATAGAGAATGAATGAGAAGCTCTTTTGAATCGTCTCGTCGTGTTTTATCGACAAACGCTTCGCATAAAGATTGGAGATAGTTCGAAAAATAACTATAGCTCCCTTCATTCCCACCAGTACCTAAAAGAGGTGTAAAAGATACTGGTCTTTCTTCATTATCCGTGAGTATATAGACAGCATCTATCCATTCAATCATATCGTCAGGTGCCCAATTCCTAATCATCCTAAGGAACTCTACCTTACTTTCATCTTTAGGTTTCTCTTCGAGACCGAGGGAAATCATAATTTTTTTCAATCTCGACTGTGCCTCTCTTAAACGATTAAAGCGTGGATTATCTACAGAAAGCAACTTTTCTAAAGCTTTAGAAGCGGTAGCTTCACTTCCAGTTTTATAGAAACCACTTCTTGCGCCCCAAGGTCCGAATAGCGGGGAAGGAGCATAATCGTCAAGGAAGAAGGATAAAAATTCTTCCTGACTCAATGATGTTAAAATGCTTAAGTTACTTTTATTCCAATAACAAAGGGCCGATGTATCCTTCTGAGTTGAAATTATCCTATAACACCCGAGGCCTTTGAGATAATCTAATAGTGGAAAGGTGCGGCAACCATGCAATTCTATAGTTTTCATCAATAAGCCCCCAATGCCACGATGGGAACCATATCACTGGCTCTCCAATCAGATATTCTGACGATTGCTTCTAAATAGCCCAATCTAAATGGCCCAATCGAACCTGGTCCTTCGACCAGTCCCCATACCCTATCAACCCATGACCTAGAGTCCTCTTTGGCTTCGAGACAAGAGAAATCAACTCTAGTCGGCGGCAAATTGACACCTAAGAGGTTTGAAAGATCTAATGATGGAATCTCATCGCCTTCCATCACTCCTCTTATCATGGAGCCTTGAGAATTAAGGGCTTCAAATGGCGTCGACCTTACAGAACAGCGGATCCTGCCATGATGTGATACTACCAGATATGAAGTCAAGTCGAAAACGACCTCATCTCTAATCGCTTCGCGTATTAAATTCTGGTTTGCTAAAAGGATGATTAATGAGGCGAGCTCGTGCCTGAAGCCCTTCCTCTCGAATTTCAAAGCTACGCTTTGTTTTCCTGATTTCGCCCAGACATCCTTTCCTGCCCATCCATTTAGCCCGAGGGCCTTTTGGAAAATAGGATGTGCTTTTCCTATGTCATGCAGAATGGAAGCCATCTCAATGGCTTTTTTCTCAGTTTCAGAAAGTCCCTTTAGACGGCTCAGGCTAACCTTCAATTGCTCTCTTACTTCTGTGAGATGATCAACGAGAGTCACTGGAGACTCTTTTTTCAGAATCTCATCATTCTTGTTTGATTTTTTCAATTCTCTGAAGATGCCCATCTCAGACGAAATACTCGGTTTATCC
>JAVYMA010000038.1 GCA_038740345.1 Methanomassiliicoccales archaeon | reverse complement strand
TGGGTTAGGACGGGCACGGTATTGGGGGAAAGCCAAGGTGGCGATTCAGGCTCTGATGACCTTTTTGGTGATGAACGTGAAGCGCGGATGGTCAAACTGTTGGAGCTCAAGGCTCAGAAAGGAGGGATTTTACAAACAGGATGAAAAAAGAGGAGAAAGGAGCAGGATAATATAGACGAAGAACAAGAAACCGTCCCCAAAACTTACTTGATCTGATCCTGCATTCAACTTCCACAGCCCCCCAAAGGGGAGAACCCAATAAAATCTCCACTTTTTCAGAGCTCTCTTTTTTTTCTTGACAAATTTATATTGTTATAATATTATAACAAACAATTTTAAGGAGTAGAATAATATGAGTGTTGCTTCAAAATTAGCCAACTATGTGAAATCATTTTCATATCAAGATATCCCTTCGGATATAATTCACCATACAAAAAGGGTATTATTAGATACCCTTGGGTGTGCAATGGGAGGGTATGGGAGTGAAGCGAGGCGAGTGATCGAAGAATATATAAAAGAATCAGGGCATCCACCAGAGTCAACTGTTTTCGGTAGTGGATTTAAAACTTCATGTCTCAATGCAACGTTAATCAATGGTGCAATGGTTCGTTACCTTGATTATAATGACACTGCTTTTATTATCCAAGGGAATATTTATCGAACAGGCTATCATCCTAGTGAAGTTATTCCACCGATCTTAGCAATTGGTGAAAAGTTTCATCTCTCTGGAAAAGACGCTATTACAGCTATTGTCTTGGGTTATAATCTTTCGCTATCGTTCCTTGAGGCTGTGAAGGGAATAGGAATGGAGAAAAAAGGTTGGAATGGGGATACTCGGGGAGCCTATATAATGCCTTTAATTATTGGGAAATTATTAGAAATGGATGAGAATCAGATGGAAAATGCTATTGGGATTTCAGGTAGTTGTCACGCAGTCTTGGGAATATTAGATGCACCGGCTGAAGAATATACAATGACAAAAAATATTAGGTTTCCTGTATTAGCCTATGGAGGGATTATGGCAACTTTGTTAGCCCGAAAAGGATTTACAGGGCCGAAGACCATTATAGAGGGTCATGATGGTTTTGTTGAGACGATTATGCGTGGGGAGTATGATGTAGATAAAATTATTCCTCCAAAAGGGAAATTTGCGATTCAAGAAACATGCATTAAATCTATAATTGCTGATTATTCCTCCCATGGTCATTTATCTGCTACCTTAAAATTAGTCAGGGATTATAATATAAAACCCGAGGATATTGTTGAAATTAGGATCAAAACAAGTAAAAGATGTGCTGAACATACAGGGGATTTGGCAAAAAAGTATCCTAAGAATAAAGAGACAGCTGATCATAGTTCTTATTTTCTTACAGCGATTGCAGTAATTGATCGACAAATAGGTCCTGATCAATTTTCTCCAGAGAAATATAATGACCCAAGAGTATTGGAGTTAATTGGAAAGATTACCATTCAAGGGGACCCCGAATTAGATAAAGTGAGGCCGGCTGGGATTTCTGAGATAATCACAAAGGAAGGGAAGAGATTTCAGTGCAGGGTTGATTTTCCTAGAGGTCATGCGCGTAATCCTATGACAGATATGGAGATTATAGAAAAGTTTAAAAGCATGGCGAAAGTTTATATGGATGACGAACAGATGGAAAAAATCATTAAAGCAGTATTTGAAGTGGATGAGTTTAAAGATATTGAGAAATTAAATCGATTATTAGTGTTTAATGATTCAAATTGATTTTTATAGTTGCCCTCCGAGTATTTTCAAAAAGAAGAGGAAAGGTATATAGAAATGGCAAGAATTTATGAATATCAAGGAAAAGAGATTTTTAAAAAGATTGGAATTCCTGTTCCTCAAGGAAGGTGTGCAAACACGCCCGAAGAGGCAAAGCAAATAGCATCAGAAATTGGGAAAAGTGTTGTAGTTAAGGCCCAAGTCTGGACTACTGGCCGGTTCAAAGCTGGAGGAATTAAGTTTGCAAATACCCTTCAGGAGGTTGAGACTTTTACAAAAGAAATGTTGGGGAGTTCAATAAAAGGACTTTCTGTAGAAAAGGTGCTAGTAGAGGAACGTCTGGACATAGAAAAAGAATTATATATTGGTATAATCGTTAGCAATTCATATAAGATTAAAGGGCCTGTTCTTATTTTTAGTATTGAAGGAGGGGTAAGGATCGAAGAAGTCGCTGCAAGAAGTCCTGAGAAAGTGGCTTCTTTAAATATAAATTATTTAAAAGGTATTAGTAAAAATGAAGTAGAGGTGTTATTTTCTCGACTTTCATGGGAGAAAGAGCTTTCTTCTGATTTAAAATTAAATCTTTTTGATATAATTTGCAATTTTTATAAAGCCTTTAAGGATACTGATTCAAGAGTTGCAGAAATTAACCCATTAATCATAACACGCGATAAAAAAGTTATTGCTGGAGATTGTCGTTTTACAATTGATGACAATTCTGTATTTCGACATCCAGAGTTTGGAATTAAAGTCCCGAGAGATATGGATAGGCCTCCTACGAGGTTGGAAGAGATCGCATGGGGTATTGAGGAGGGTGATTATCGAGGGACAGGTTATTTCACCCAAATGTTTCCGAAGTTAGAGGGTAAAGGGTGGATAGGGTTTCACGGGATTGGTGGTGGGGGAGCGATGTTAGGTGCAAGTGCTTTTGTTGAAAGGGGATTTAAAATTGCCAATTATGCGGATACAAGTGGAGACCCAACAGCGAGTAAAGTTTATCTTGTAATCAAGAGTATTTTTTCACAGCCTATTGATGGGTATGTCCTTATGGGAGCTTGTCTTGCGAATCAAGAGCAATGGCATCACGCACATGCTATTGTGAAGGCTTTAAGAGAGGAAGCAAAGAAAAAACCGGGGTTTCCGGTGGTGATTTTATTAGCTGGGAATAAGGAGAATGAGGCTCACGAAATTATTAAAAATGGGTTAAGAGATACCCATCTTACGTGGGAACTTTATGGGAAAGAATATATTTATAACACTAATTTCATTGCAGATCGGGTTGAATGTTTAATCAAACAATATCAAACCGAGAAATATGGAAAAAAGGAATAGAAAATTATGGCAGAGGACAGATTAGAATTTGAAACAAGGAAAACGAAGATTTCTATTGATTACAAACATTGTGAACCCGCAACAAAAAATGATTCAAAACCTTCTTGTGGATTTGCGTGCGTTAAAGCTTGCAGATTATATGGTAGAAATATTTTGAAGATTGAAGGAAATAAACCTGTTTTGACCATTGTTGATCCTGAAGAAATTAAACGTCTTGATAATGAATGTCTAGCCTGTGAATATCATTGTTGGTTCCATGGGACAAATTGCATTCGAATAGAGATTCCCTTAGAAGGGCTTGAAGAATATAGAAGAGATGTCGTGGGGGAATAGAAATGGCTATTATAGTGGATGAAACAACGAAGATGCTTATTCAAGGAATTACGGGGAGATTTGGCCAAAATGTAGCGAGGCGTATGATCGAGGTGGGTTCAAAAGTTGTTGCCGGAGTTACCCCTGGGCGTGGGGGGAGTTCAGTTTGGGGAGTTCCTGTATTTAATAGTGTAAAAGAGGCCATTCAAGAAGTTGGTGAAGTGGATGCATCGGTTGTTGTAGTGCCTGGTCCAGAAGCTAAGTCAGCGGTAATAGAAGTATTTAACGAAGGGATTAAAACAGTCCTTATGCGAGTGGAGAGAGTACCTCTTCATGATACATTAGAAATAATTGCTTATGCCCAAGAGTTGGGTATTCGGTTAATCGGGCCTGGATCCGCAGGAGTTGTAAGTCCCGGAAAAGCTTCTTTAGGAGGGTTGGGTGGATTCATGGGTTCCTCAGATCTACCAAAAATCGCTTTTAGACCCGGTAGAATTGGGGTAGTATCAAGAAGTGGTGGACAAACAACAACTCTAAGTTGGGTAGTATGCCAGGTCGGATTCGGGATAAGTACTGCTATACATCTTGGTTCAGAGCCTATATTAGGAACAACTTTTGCCGAAGTTCTTCCTCTTTTTCAATCTGACGAAGAAACAGATGGTGTAGTATATTTTGGCGAGATAGGTACAGTGATGGAAGAAGAAGCGGCCGAAATTATTAGGGAAGGGAGATACAAAAAACCCTTAGTAGCTTACATAGCTGGGAAAGGACTCCCACAGGGATTACGGTTTTCCCATGCTAGTGCTATAGTAGAGGGCGGGAGAGGCTCTGCTGAGGGGAAAATAAAGGCACTGAGAGAAGTCTGTTGCCATGTTGTAGAGAGACCTGAAGAAATAGGTCCTGCCCTAAAAAGAATATTTGGTGACTTAAAATCATAAATAAGAAAAGGAGGAAATCTTTGGATAGGGTATTAAGAAGCCTACTTTTTGTGCCAGCGAATAGCTGGCGAATGATTACCACTGCAACTGCTGAGGGTGAAGACGCTATCATTTTAGATCTAGAAGATGCATGCCCATTTGAGGAAAAGGAAACGGGCAGGATTTTTGCAAGAGATGCTATCCCCATGTTGAAAGAGAGAGGAATTGATGTATTTGTTAGGGTCAATTCATTTGAGACTGGTTTGACAGAGGAGGATCTTTTTTATGTTGTGTCGGAAGGATTAGATGGCATTATGTTGCCCAAAACAGAATCGAAGGAAGATATTATACGATTGGACGAACATCTCAGGAAGGAAGAAAAGAGTAAAGGATTGCCACCTAATATTATTTCGATTCTTCCACTTTTGGAGACTCCCAAAGGAATTTCCAATGTTTATGAGATTATTTCAAGTAGTTCTAGGGTTTTAGGATTAAGCTTTGGTGCTGGGGATTACTCAAGGGAACTTGGCTTAGGAATGGGTGTGACTAACCTTACGCAAGAAGAATTTTTTTTAATGGCAGCTCATCCACGTGCTTGTATCGCCTTGGCAGCCCGAGCAGCAGGATTGCATGCAATTGATTCACCTTTTTTTGGGTTAGTGATTGATATAGAAGGGATTAAAAAAGAAACAAGAAAGGTGAAATTAATGGGGTTTAATGGGAAATTACTCGTTCATCCCCGTCATGTGGAATCTGTTAATCAGATCTTTACGCCTACAAAAGAAGAGGTTGAGTTTGCAAAGAAAGTGATCGAAGTCTACGAAGAGTCAAGAAAGAAGGGGTTAGGAGCAACAACGATCGGTGGAAGAATGATAGACTATGGGTCTTACAGAAGAGCAATGAATTTAATTTCTATTGCTAAAAAGATTTCGGAGAAAGAAGCAAAGAGAGATTAGTTAGGTGAGACACAGATGGAAACTCTATCTGAAACCTATGCTGATTTTATTGTCAAGACTCATTATGAACAACTAGGATATGATGTGGTGACTCATACAAAAAAGTTGGTATTAGATTTAATAGGGGTCTCTTTAGCAGGTTACAAGTTAATGGAATTCCCCAAAATTTTATCAAATTATTTACAAAATCTTGGGGGAGAACCAGAAGCAACGATTATACAGGCAAAGAAGAAATACCCTGCAATTAATGCTGCTTTAGTTAATGCAGTTTGTGCCCATTCTATCGACATGGACGATGGACATCGTTTTGCTGCTCTTCATCCTGGCGCGGTAGTCATTCCAACAGCACTAGCTGCGACCGAATTGTCTGAGGCAACCACTAAAGAGATGATCACAGGAATAGTGGTGGGGTATGAAATTATGATCCATTTAGGCTGGGCCATCAATCCATCAAGCCTTAATAGAGGTTTTCACACTACGGGAATTATTGGTCCTTTTGCTGCTGCCGCAACAGCTGCAAACATTATGAAGTTAAATTATGAAGAAACAATAGGTGCATTAGGGTTAGCGGGTCTTCAAGGCGCGGGTCTTTTACAGGTAAATCATGATGAGGAAGGTGCTAAAGTTAAACCAATTAGCCCTGGACGAGCAGCACAGGCGGGTCTCCTCTCATGTATTCTTTCGCGAAAAGGAATGAGAGGGCCATTGAGAATATTTGAAGGAGAAGACGGTTTTTTAAAAGCAGTAACTGATGAGGTAAAAACAGAGATATTAATCAAAAATTTAGGGAAAAAGTTCGAAATTATTAACACTTATATCAAATTCTATGCAGCTTGTCGTCACGCACATGCGCCTATTGATGCCGTTCTTGAAATAATGAAAGACTCGAAGATAGATCCTTTAGAAATAAATAAAATTTCTGTTGAAACATATCCAGTGGCAATTAGACTCGCTGGTATTACTCATGTAACAACAACTTCAGCTGCTCGCTTTAGTATTCCTTTTTCAGTAGCTTTAGCAATTATTAAAGGGGATGCTGGTGCAGATAAATATACGGAAGAAAATGTACGGGATGAAAATATCCAAAAGCTTTCCGGAAAAGTTGAATTAAATATAGGGGGAAAATGGGAAGAGCTATATCCTCAAAAAAGGGGGGCTAAAGTCCATATCAAAGATAATATAGGAAGAGAATGGAGTGCCGAAGTTGAATTGGCAAAAGGAGAGCCTGAAAATCCTGCAAGTTGGGAAGAAGTATATAATAAATATTATAAAAATTCAAAACTGTTAATCTCTGAAGAAGATGTCAAAATTATTGGCAAAATTATAGAAAAGTTAGAAAATTATCCTTTAGATGAACTTACAGTATTTTTGTAAATTGTCATTAATATCTAAATATTAACAAAGGGTTAATGCTCAAAGGGTTTTAATTCTTCATAGCAGAGAGCTTTAAAAATTATATAATAAGAAAAGGGAAAGTATTTAAAGTGAATCTGGAGAAAAAGAAATTAATAAAGGGGAAATAGGTTATTCCAGCCTATGAACAAGCCCCAATAGAGAATGGTTGCGTAATTGTAGAGAAATATATGATCACCGAAGTTAGGATATATGAAAATCTAAAAATTGAATATCAAAAATGAGGCAATTGACGATGGTTTACAATTAGTCATTCCAGGAAGTAAATATTCATGGCCATGGTCGTGAATTTTCCTATTTTCAACAAGGAACCGTTGGCAATAGTCGTATTTTCACAAGCGATGAATATTTACGGTTTCCGATCCAAATGCCAAATTTGATTCCGAAAAGTATAAACTTTCTTATAGCCGGATGGCTCCACAATGATGCAGTATGGTGGAGTGGGAATGAAGGAAAAGAAAGAAGAGTAGAGAAGAAGCCTTATGAGAAAAAACCATAAAAAAATATTCTAAGCCACATTAAGGGAGCTTTAAAAAATATTTATGTCATTATAGTAGAAGCTGTATGAAGAATTAAATTGAGAACCACAATATATTTTTAATAGTAAAAATATTGTTACTGAAGTCTTGCATTTAGGTAAGTATCGAGAATACTTTGTTTAAATTGAATTTTCATTGTTTTAAGAGTGATACTGATATTCTCCAGCAAAATATTCGTTCGTACCTGGAAAGCAAGGCGCCGAATGGAGAGATCCAGGGACTTCTTTTTATCCTTTAACCATTGTCCGACAGGGTCGGATCCGCCTCTGGCG
>JAVYMA010000037.1 GCA_038740345.1 Methanomassiliicoccales archaeon | reverse complement strand
CTGGCTAGTTATCACATTAAATTGGAAAGAATTGGTGGCACCGTGATAGTCTATGGCATCGAGCCCTTTACAGGATGCAATGTTTTCAATGTTTCAGAGGAGTCGTCGTCTGGGGCGAGGATCAACTTGATACCTATAATCTAGAGAAGCAAATTCATTGGAAACATTTCTCCTTCAAGCAGTTTCTATTCCGCTTTTCGGAGGAAAAGCCAGATAGGCGCAGTCTACATGTTCCCTTTGATTGGTGAATAGAAGTTGAGCCACCAGCACCGATTAAAATCTTCAAGCGCTCTTTCAACTATGGGCCACAGCATCGGCTGAACTTGGAAGAAGAATAGAATAACGATAAAACCTCTTAAACGGCACAGTAGCGTACGAACCTGCAACAGAAAATCAATCGCTCACACATCATGAGTTCGAATCATGATCCATGATGTGGAAAGTGCTATCATCATGTAGCTCATTCGAATCGCAGCACTTCTGCTGGAGATACCCTAGACGCTCCCCTGGCGGCGGGATACACGCTTAAAATGGTAGCAACGAATGAGATGACGGCCACGGTTAAGATGGGCCAGATGTCAATAATCCACACAAAGCCTTCTGATCTCAATGACGTCATCCAAAGTTCGTAACCCACTAATATCCCTAACGCCACGCCAATTAATATTCCCAGGAGCGATATCAAAGCAGATTCTATGGCGAAATTGGCCACCACCATGCGCTTTCTGTAACCGATGGCGCGCATCATGCCGATCTCGATGCGGCGCTCATGTATGGACCTTATGGTCATTATCCCTAAACCAGATATACCCACTATCAAACCCATAGCGAGGAAAGCTTCGAACAACGTGAACACAGAGTTAATCAGACCCGTGATTTCCCGAGCCAAGGCTTTGACGTCGATGGTCTGGAGACCATTGGGGATAAAGGATTTCTCCAGCAAGGCAGCTTGTTTCCCTATGTCTAAGCCATCCTGGAACCTGAGAAGCATTATTGAATAGCCCACAGCGAAAAATTCACTTCTCACCACCTCCTCTGACATGAAAGCCCCTCGGAAAGAGCTCTGCTTCATGAATCCAGCCACAGTTACCACATGAGGCGTACCCAGAGGATCTAAGAGCATGACGCGCTCACCTATTTTGATGCCCGGTTCTTGCTCTGCGTTCGGAGGCCCGAATCCACCTGATATGCCTGATTGAGGACGAAGGCTGCCGTCAAAGATGACCAGAGATCTGTTGTTGCGGACGGCCTGCCAAACCTGCAGTTCATTCGAGAAGTTCTTCTTGTCATAATCCGAAAGAGGGTAATTGCCTAGGGTGTAAAGGTCCTCATTGAAGCCTATTAACTGATAGCGTCTTTCTTTGAATGTTAGCGTCTGCGTTGACGGCTCTAGATAGCTGTAATTCAATGTGATTATTGAGGAGGGCAAGGCCACCAGCGCGGAGACATTCTTGGCTTGAAGAGGTGAAAGCTCCTGACTTAAGCGCTCCCTAGGGTCGTTGAGGATAGGTGAGGTAGAGGTGAAAGCGATAACATCGAAACCTCCGGAAGTCTCATTGACCAATCGGTCGATGTTGAAAGACATCAAACCCGATACGACCGACAAGGTGGTTACGGTGAAAATTACTAGACCGAAGATGAAAACGCTCAAAGCCGTCTTGAATTTAGCCTTGAGGGGATAGGATATCGCCGTCTTTAAAACCGCCCTATATTCTTTTCTCACGCGGAAAAGCTTTGTAATAATCATTATGAGCGAATCTGAATTGAACATTATCACCAGCAACGCTCCACTGACTAAGAAAAGGCCAGCCACCACATATCCTTCTATCTCTGCCTCGTAATGGAAGATCTTTATCCCAAACGGCAGAGGGGCCCAGACCAATATGGTGAGCAGTCCGGCCAGGCTCCAGGCTAGGCGCTCTTTTACCACACGACGCAGCAGGAAACCCAAAGAGATGGTCATGAGCGAGAGTCCAGAGCTAGCAAGCGCCAGACTTCGTTGCCATATTCCCAAGGACATCAGCCCTGCTCCTAGGAAGAGTATTAACCAGCCCAAGCGGAAGACGCGGCTATCATCGCGGGGTACAGGAGGCTCTGGGATATTGCGGATGGCACGTACAATGTTGAGGTTGGATATGCGCCTGGTTGCGAGGTAGACAGTAAGAACGGTGAGCAAAAAGCCGGCAAGGTAGCCCAATACTAGTGACATGGGTGTGAAGGTAAAATATTTGACCAGATCGAAGGAGAACTCACCTATTCTTATCGTTCGGCTCATTACCCAAGTTATAACATATGCCAGTATGAGTCCCAGACCCGAACCTACGGCCGCTGCCAAGGCGGCGTAAATAACGCCCTCATAAGTGAATAATCGTCTGAGATGGGATCGGCTCATGCCAATAGCTCTTGCCACCCCCATCTCTCCTTTCCGCTCTTCGCTGAGCATGGTAAAGATGTTCACCACCAATGCTACCCCCGCGATTATGGAGAAAGACCCGAACACGAAGAACAGGCTGCTGAACATCTCTGCGGCTCTCTTGGCGTCCTCTATGGCATTTGCTTTATCCTCGACGATCCTGAGTCCATTTGATTGTTGCCAGGGTTGAAGTATAGTTTCGATATGCACTCTGACATCGGATGCATAGACCAGACCTTCATCCCCTCGGCCTTGCAATGATACGAAAATGAAATTGAATTGGCCGGGTCGATCTAGTAGAGATTGCGCCGACTCGATGTCCATATAGACGGTATTCGCAGAACCGAAGGCTCCTAGGGCTCTTTCCTCCACCACCTCAGACACTACAGCCACTATCCTTTGCGTCTCACTGATGTAGATGATTAGAGTATCCCCAACTCTTGCATCTATATCCTGGGCGGCGCGAGAATTTAGATAGACAGCTCCAGCTTTCGGAGCTTGGTCCAAAATCGACCCATCTTGTTTGAGAAAAGAGCCGAACTCTTTCACCACAGTATCATTGAGGGCCATAAGAGCGAAGGAGGGATTGAACAAGCCAGACTCATTATTGAGCACGGCCACATCATCTCTTATGAGCATATGTGAGCTTTCTACCTGATTTATCGCAGCGATTTGATCCCTTACGTTTCCTAGGAATGACGCGTCGAAATACGTGTAACCGTCGAATGGAGCGCCGATGCCAAAATCAACCTCGCCGAGAGATTCGGTGGTCTGCTTGACGATCATGTTGTCCAAGGTGTCGCCCACAACCAATGAGGTGGAGATTATCGCCGTTCCAACCATAAGTCCACCCACCACCAGAGCCGTGGTCCATCTCCTCCTCACCACATAGCGAATCGCCATGGTTATGAGAAGGCGGTGGCGCATGGCGTCCAGCATTATCATGGCGGTAATGATGACTATGGTGAGCAATAATGCCACAAAGGTTTGTAGAAAAAGGAAAGAGATCAAGATTACTGAGATGCCAGGCAGAGTGGCGAAGAAGAAAGAACGGGACAACCGCTCACCCCATTCTGCGACCATCTAGCGCGTTCACTTTCGCCCTGCCGCTGTCACTAATAATCTCCCCATCTCTCATATTGATGATGCGATCGCACACCTCCCCTACCTCGGGGTCATGTGTGACGATTATGAAAGTCTCACCTCTTTCCCTATTGAGCTTGCGCATTAAGCCAACCACCTCTTCAGCAGTCTTCTTATCCAGATTGCCGGTAGGCTCATCGGCCCAAATGAGAGCAGGATCGTTCACCAGCGCTCGAGCTATGGTGACCCTTTGTCTCTCTCCTGCTGAAAGGGCAGCTGGTCTCATACGCATGCGGTCTCTTAGACCGACGGCCTTGAGTAGTTCTTGTGCCCGAGCCCTTGCCGCTTTGGAGGATTCATCGGAAAGAAGCAACGGGAGCTCCACGTTCTCCTCAGCGGTGAGCACGGGAAGCAAATTGAATAATTGAAATACGAACCCCATTCTTTTGGCGCGAAAATTGGTTTTCTCATCATCATCCATCGCGGTAATATCTCTCCCCTCGACGAACACCCTGCCTGATGTCACATCATCTATTCCTGAAAGACAATTCAAAAGTGTGGTTTTGCCGCATCCCGAGGGACCCATAATCGCTACCATCTCTCCGCTCTGCACCTCGAGATTGACGTTTTTCAGGGCCTCTACCTTGATATCGCCTGTAACATAGGTCTTGCAAACATTCTCTGTCCTGATTATAGCGGCCATACCATCAAACCTCTAAAATGCCCCATCATCATCTTGAAAGCCCTCACAGCTTATTCCCTATAAGACATTAGTTAAGATCGCCGTTACTCATGCGAAATAATGGTAGATGCTCATGGATATAAAGGAATGGAAAGGGTTTGGCCTTTCTATGCTTAATTAGTGGAAGGTGGATTGGAAGGTCTTTCCTTTCGGCTTACGTCCGCGATCTTCTCCATTTCTTTGGTCTCCTTCTCCATCACTTCTTCTAGAGACCGGAGGTCGCGGCGCAGCTCCTCAGGCTTCGGAATGGGGCCCAATATGTCATCTGCCTTTCCTACTACCTTCTCTACCTCATCCACCTTGGATATCTCTCTCTCGGGAACGGTCCTACCACTTCCCAGATACTCGGAGACTCCTTCCACGAGTTTAGTGAGCTCAAAGGGTAGCACATATTTGGTGGCAGCGCTGTTGCCTAAGGCCTTGAAAGCGTCAAGTGAGAGAACGGTAAGAGCCTTGGAATCCAAAGTGCTGGCTCCCACGGAAAGGATGCGCAGTTTCTGCGCATCTCCTTGAGCCTGGAGTATAATTGCCATCCTTTCCCCTTCGGCTTCAAGGATCTTAGATTGGCGTAGCCCTTCTGCTTGCAGGATTCTCGCCCTCTTCTCACCCTCAGCAGTAAGGATGGCGGCCTTCTTCTCTCCATCTGCTTTCAGGATCGCCGCCCTTCTTAGTCTCTCCGATGAGGTTTGCTCCTCCATGGCCATCTTTACCTTTGGAGCAGGATCCACTTCCCTTATCTCTACCGCCTCTACCTTGACCCCCCATTTATCCGTGGCCTCATCTAGTACGTCCCTCAAGTGGACGTTGATGCGCTCGCGGTTAGAGAGAATCTCATCCAATTCCATATCTCCGATTATAGAACGTAGAGTTGTCTGGGCCAGATAAACCGTAGCCGCGCGATAATTCTGAACCTCAAAGAACGCTTTCTTAGGATCAATCACTTTCGTATAAATGATGGCGTCGACATTGGTAGGCGAGTTGTCCTTGGTTATCACTTCCTGGCGTGGAACGTCTAGGACCTGAGTTCGTAGATCCAGCTTGACTACTTCACTTATCAGCGGGGTCACGTAATTGAATCCTGAATTCAAAATTCTCACGAACCTGCCTAGCCTCATATAGACGCCTTGCTCATAGGGCCGGATGATCCTGATACCACTCGAAAGTATGAGCAGGACCACGATTATGGCAATCATCACTAGGCCTATTACTAACACATCTACCATTCTCTAATCCTCCTTGATATCAAAGTGAGGTCGGTCACTCGTTGACCTCCTCCACTATTACATGAACCCCCTCACTCCCTTTGACAATCACTTTCTTACCCTCCTCGATACGAGTGTTGGAAGTAGCGCTCCAGATATCATGGGCGATCTTCACTTTGCCGGACAAAGTCTGAGGTTCTATTGTTTTGATAACCGTGCCCTTCCGTCCTATCAACGAAGCAGCCACTGTGGTTTCAGGAGGTGAGGGAGGGGCTATCCTCTGATACAATTTGATGGTAACATATGTCATAGGTGCGAACAGAACCACGGCTATGATAGGCGACCATACCGAGAAAAGCAGACCGGGTATGAGCAAGCCCATCAGACCTATTATTATCAATATCGTCGCAGGCACTAAGAGAAAGGCTCCTGGCGAAAAAGCCTCTATCACCAATAGAACCACGCCCGCTAAAACTAGAGCTATTCCTACCTCTATTTCCGTCACCATCAACCGTATTCATGGATGTACCGCTATTTGGTCTTATTCCCCGATTTAGGAAAAATTTATCTGGTTGTACAAAAAAATGAAATACATGATAATTTTGCCCTAGAATCTCCCCCCAATCCGCCCTCCTCCTGTCTTTCCTCCTCCCCACTTTCCTCCCCCTTTCCCTCCTAATATGGAGGAGATGATGTAGAAAATGAGGTACAGGAATTTTCCTTTAGTGATTATGCTAAGGCCGATAATTACGATTATCACCACCAACCAGCCTGTCCAATCCAAGGGGATGAACGGAACTGGATAGGAACGGTCGTCGTGTCCCTCCCCATCGTATTTGTCCAATAGCTCAAGGCCAATGGCAAAAATGTATAGTTTGATTCCTTGCGAATAATTGCCTTCATTCAGATAGGGTTCGAGGTAGGTCAGGCTTAGCTCCGTGAGCTTAGCTCCTCCCAAAATGTCCGAAACGCCTTCACCTACAACCACTGTCCATGCCCTATCTTCTAAGGAGAAGACGAAAAGCACACCGTTGTCCTTGCCCTTCTGCCCTATGCCATTCTTTTCAAAGGTCTTTAAGGCATAATCACTTATCCCCGCTGGAGCGGTGCTGTTCACGAGCAAAACTGCTATTTCGCATGAGTTATTCAATTCCACTTCATAACAGAAATCATTCAGATCCCGATAGTCGTCGTAATTCAAAATGCCGACTCTATCATCCACATAAGGGGTTATGGTAGGGACCCAATCCGGCATCTTCTCTTCAGAGCCGGAACTCAATATCAAGAACACGCCCATGGCAGCCACGATAAGCACGATGATTAACGCTGCTGCCAATGCAACGCGCTTCTCTCGGTCCATCATTCATCACAAACCAGTAACGTCCTCAGGGAAATTGCTTCCCCAATAGGGTTTCTCTTTGAATCCAAATGTTCCCGCTAGAAGATTATTGGGGAAGGATTTGATGTAGGCATTATAATCCCTGACCGCTCCATTATACTGTGCCCTTGCGTATGACAACCTCTCCTCTTGGAAAGTAATCTCTCCCATCAAGGACCGTATTACATCTGTGCCTGTTAAAACAGGGTAATTCTCCCAACTTACCAGTATAGTATAGAACTTCTGGTCAAGCTGCTCTGAGATGTTGATCAGTTGCTCATCGCTTGCCCCGGATTGAAATGCCTCCATCCACCGCGTCCTTAGCTGGGTGATGTTCGTCAAAAGGCTGGATTCATAGGCCAAGGACAGGTTTGTTTGTTGTTGCAGCTGAGTGATGATGCTTATTTTGGTTACATAACGGTTCTTTATCTCCGACGCCTTTTGGGAGACCGCCTGGTCCTTGGAAACCATGCCATTGTAGGAAAGGATTGTCAACAATCCGAACACCAATAGAATGCCGACGATCAGCACCACGACGAAGATCTTTTTATTCATCGCACCATCCTCGACCCAAAAAACCTACCAGCATTTAAAAATAACTGCTTATGGCATAAAATCCACTCGATACGCTCATTTGTTACATTCTGAATCGTTACATTATTTCCAATATGAGAACTGAGATAAAAAGCGTGGCAATAGTGATGGGTAGGCCCGCTTTCACGAACTTCCAGAAGGGGAGGTCTGCTCCCAATCTTTCGCCGCTCTCAGCCACTATTACATTAGCCGCGGCTCCTAGTATGGTTGCGTTTCCCGCTAGCGTACTCGATGCTGCCAGCGCTATCCACAATGAGTTATCGCCCAAAGTGCTCACGAAAGGCGATAGAAGAATAACCGCGGGAACATTGCTGATTAAATTGGAAAGGAGGGCGGTGAACAAGGTCAGACCTGGAACCTGGGTCAATCCCCCGTCGACAGCAGATTGGAAGACCGTCATCATCTCTTCCAACAATCCTGACACAGAAACCCCTTCAAGCACAATGAACAGACCCACAAAGAAGAGTAAAAGTGTCCAGTCTACACCGGCCAAAATGCTACGGGCATTGGTCTTTCGGTTGAATAACGGCAGAATGAAAAGGGCAACGGACCCCCCTATGAATGCAACAACGGCCAGTGGAATCCGGAGAAAGTCTGAGGCGATGAAGCCAAGGAAAACCGAGAACATTATCACGAGGACAATCCAAACGCTCCGATCCATGCCCTCGAAATTGACTATGGTTCTGACACCCTCCGCATCGATTCTCAAGCAGTGTCCATTCTCATCGCATAGATCCTTTCTGAAGATCAACCATATGATGACCATTGCCACTACAAGGCTAAGCATCGCCGTAGGCATGAGCGCCATGGAAAACTCCACGAAAGATATTCCCGAAACGGTAGCTATGTAGGCGTTCTGAGGGTTTCCTACTGGTGTGGCCACCGAACCTATGTT
>JAVYMA010000036.1 GCA_038740345.1 Methanomassiliicoccales archaeon | reverse complement strand
CTTTCCGGCGTTAAAAATATTAATAAACTCAACGCGCGTAAATAATTTGAAATCAATAAGCATCATAATCAAGTCATATGGTCTGAGAAATTTGAGAACATATAAAAACGATCAGATACGTGCATGGAATGTAAAATACTCATCATCATATCCACTATGGAGAGGTCTTTCTGAAGAAATCCCTATTTTGCTTCAGAAAGGACTTTATCTAGAAATGGGTTGCGGAGACGGTAAGACACTCCGCCATCTTATTGAAAATAAGAAAAGCACGGTAGCCATCGATTTTTCTAATGTAGCAATTAATTCTTGCAAGAAAATGATATCAGAAAGTTCATTGATGAATATTGTAAGAGCAGATGTTACAGAGCTTCCCTTCAAAGAAAATTCATTCGACGCCGTCATAGCCAACCATGTATTGGAACACCAATTAAGTACAGAAAGAGAGCGGTTGGTCTCTGAGACATTTAGGGTCTTAGTACCCAATGGGAAATTTTTTTTGAGGGTTTTTACCATCGAGGATATGCGATTCGGAAAAGGTGAAGAGATTGAACCAAACACTTTCCTTCGATCCGATGGAATAACATATCATTATTTTACCATAGAGGAAGTCCAGAAGCTGTGTCAAAAGTTCGTATTGGAAGAACTAACCTCCATATTTAAAAAAAGAATATATTTGGGTAAAAAGTATTTTCGCTCTGAGATTCTCGCGTTGCTCCGAAAGCCTTCATATTAAGACAAAAAGATATCCCTGAAAATAACATACTTATCACCATACGGTGCTTGAATTGACGCTAGATAATAATGATGAGGCTATTCGTAAGAAAGTTGAATGCAGATTAGGTGAGCTTGAAGAATTGTATGGAAAGGTGCCTTTTGTATCAAAAGCTTTGTCGGAAAGGCCGGATATTTTTCTACCTTATTCATATCTGGCTGATGCAGCCGTTCAACGTACCAAATATTTAGATCGAAAATCAGCAGAAATTGCGGCTGTCGCAGCGGGAAGCGCCCTGGCTAGTGTTCATTGCTTAGAGGTCCACATCGATGCGGCCTACAAAGCGGGAGCGAGTCACGATGAACTAATGGAAGCTATTCAAATAGGAGCGTTCATGGCTCTTACAAAAAGTGAATCGGTTTCCCTTCGCGTATTGGATGATCATAAGACCCGTCATATGATCAAAGAATAGATTCGCTTTTCAGACGCCAAACCCCGAAAGGAACTCTGATTATGAACTTAACGCCTTTCCCGAACTCGCCACACTCTTCGATGGATATGCCAGTAAGTTCTAGGATCTCCTTGGTTAAAAAAAGACCAAAACCAGTGTTTTTCCCATATCCTAGCTCGAAAATCCTCTTTTTTTCATCTGGATGTATTCCTTCACCATCATCATTATAAATTATATTCAGAAAATTTTCATGATAATGTACTGACAATTCGATTTTTGTAATTCCTCCTCCATGGCGTAAAGAATTATCGATTAAATTCTGAAATACCTTTTTTAGAAGGCGATCGGCGAAAATATCAACGCCATTGATATTTATATTAACCTCGACATCTTTTAATTGAAATTCTGAAAGGGCAGAAAGAAAAACTTCCCGTAAGCTTTGCCAATGAGGCGAAGTCTCACCCATTATTTGATAATCATGCATAAAATCTATTTGATTTTGGATATTCGAAAGAGCGTGCTTCATTTTTTCAAAATGTTCTTTTATTTGAGTATCTTTCAAAATCTTTGAGTCTATTTCAAGGAAACCTTTAAGGATGACAATTTGATTAATCACATCATGTCGCGTGACGGAATTCAATAGTCTGAGCTTTTTATTGGCCAAAGCCGCTGCAGATTCCGCCATCTTCCTATCGCTAATATCGCGAGCAACACCAACACATCCTTTGAATCTACCATCATGTCCATAAATAAATCTCATCTCCGTTTCCAACCATATATACTCACCAGATGATGCACGATATCTCATTTCCATACGCGCTTTAGGCTCATGAGCTGCTATAGCTGAAGTATACTGTCTCCAAATTATTTCTGAATCTTCATCATGAATATTGTTCGTCGCTTTCTTTCCAACAATATCCTCGATACGACATCCCAATTTTCTGGTAATGGAAGGGCTGACGAACACAACGCGATCTTCTTCATCCGTTTGGTAGACTATGTCTTCCATATTATCTGTAACTAGTCGGAGTTGCGCTTCTCGCTCGGCCATTTCACGCTCTAGGATTTTTAGCGCCGTAGTATCAAAAAATATGGTTACAAATTGGCTTGATCCTAATGACGCTACGGAAATATGAAAATATTTCATTAACGGTTCATAGAACACATCCAATTCCTTGGCCAAACCCGTTTTCACTACTTCTTGATATTCATTTAAAAACGGTGCCTGAGCTACCTGATAAACCTGAGTAGCAAGTTTGCCCACAACATCTATTGCTTTGAGACCGAGTATTTTCTCATATCTAGGATTAACCGCTAAGATTCGGTAGTCTATGGCATTTCCTTCTTGATCGTATATCAATTCATGCAATGCCATGCCCTCATTCATCGATTGAAATATGGCGCGAAATCTTTGTTCACTTTCTAACTTCTCTATTTCCATTATTTTTCTATTTGTAATATCCGAGTGAGTACCAAGCATACGGATTGGACGCCCATTACATCTTTCTATGACCATACCTCGTGCCAAAATCCACTTGTAATTTCCATCTTTGCATTGCAATCGATATTCCATTTCGAACTTGTTCGTTTCACCCTTTAAATGAGCATCAAGATGTAACATTACTTTAACTATATCATCTGGATGTATCCTCTTTTTCCATTCCATTATTTCATTTTCAATTTCATCGTCATTATAACCTAAAATTTGTTTCCAACGAATGGAAAAGAACACTTTGTCATTTTCGATATCCCAATCGAAAATACCATCGCCTGATCCTTCGAGTGCAAATTTCCAACGTTCCTCGGACAATTTCAATTCCTGCAAAGTCTTCTTATGGGTGGTGATGTCCAATGCAGTGAATACAACGCCCTTCTTAAGATTTTGAGGATCTATGGCGGTGGAACTAAGTAAAATATCCAATACTTTACCATCTTTTCTTAGCCATTTTGTCTCGACACTTCCACTTCCACATTCTGAAATATGGGAATATTTTACTTTTCCCACATAATTAAAATCATCATCGGTTGGATAGAGCACTCGTGCCGACTTACCCAACAAATCCTCACGCTTATAACCGAGCATTTCGCACAAACGGTCATTTACCTCTATGAGGATTCTATCAGATACTAACCCTATTCCTATCGGAGCTGCACGGAATATGGCGGAGAGTCTCGCCTCTTTATTTTTGATTGCTTCGTCATCCTTTCTTTGCTTTACAGCCATTCTTACAGCATGCGCAACTTCTTTGAATTGAGCCTTTAAGTCGTGACCTTTCTGAATATATCTATCAGCTCCTAAGTTTAGGGCCATTATAGCAACTTCTTCCCTACCTTTTCCAGTAAAAAGAATAAATGGTAAAGTACAACCTTTTGATCTCAAGTCTCCGAGAAATTCTAAGCCATCTTTTCCTGGCATCTGATAATCACAGACAATGGCGTCAATAATTCTGTTCCAGATAATTTTCTCAGCTTCATCTGTGTTTGTAACGGTGATAACTTCAAAATCGCCTTCTGCCTCAAGAAATAATTTAGTAATTTCCAGAAAATCTGGTTCGTCATCAACGCAGAGTAAATGGATCAAATGCCGTGCACCAGCGCGGATAGTTATGAATGCCGCAAATTAAATTTAGATAATCAAATAATATATATAAGTTACGAAACGAATTGCGCTTAAGATAACTAAAATTGAGATAAGTTAATGATGTATTATCGAATATTAGGATGGAATGAAGAAAGATGCGCCATAACTGTTTCCATTATGCAGTGACAGCTCCTTTTGGCCAAGACTTCCATCAGTGCAGGTCATTGTTATTACAACCCGTTTTTCCATCGAAATTCCCAGGAGATAATCAATTTCGATGTTTTCTATTACTGTTTCTCCTGGTCCTATGACTCCTTTGGTCATTATCTTATCATCTACTCTTATGGTGTAAGTATAGGAAGAGAAGGCATGTTCAGAGGTTATAGTCACAACTATAAGAGAAGCGCCTTGATTCCAATATAATGGATCATTAGGCGAGGCATCTATATTATCTGGCCATCCATCACCATCTGCATCATGAACATTGGCAAGAGGGGAGAGTGAGGGCGAAAAAAAGATAATTAATAATAATAGGGCTGCAATAACTATTGACGCGCAGACGGTGAAAGGGATCAGAACGAGATAAGTAAATTTCCATCTTCTCACCTTTATTTCTGTCCTTAAAATAACGTGCTTCTTAGCTATTTTTCTCCTCCTAAAAAGTACACCACAATTGCTGCATGAAGTAGTATAGTCTGAATTCCTAACGCCGCAACGAGGGCATTTCATAATTTGCACTTGAATTGTCTTTCTAATGAATAAATGATTTTATGGCTATAATACGCCTAGCTCTCTACCCACCTTTTCAAAACAGGAAATGGCAAAATCAACATCTTCAGCGGTCATTGCAGCATTCATAATAGTACGGATACGAGCCTTGTCTTTAGCCACCATGGGGAACACTATTGGAAGGGCAAAAATACCCTCTTCAAAAAGACGATTAGAAAATTTTTTAGCTAAATTGCTCTCACCCAAAATAATCGGAGTGATTGGAGTAACACTTGACCCTATATTAAAACCGAGATCAATCATTGCCGATTTGAATTGAGCCGTGCGGGCCCAAAGATTTCGCACATGGTTAGTCTCTGTTTCTAAAATATCTATTGCAGCTATGCAGGCAGCGACTACTGCCGGTGGATGTGATCCAGATAGCAACCAAGTACGTGATTTATTATAGGCGAAATCTATTAATTCTTTCGATCCTGAAATATGACCTCCAACCACTCCAAAGGCTTTTGAGAAAGTTCCCATTTCTACATGGACCATTTCCCGAGATAGATGGAAATGTTCCACTATACCTCTTCCACCCTCACCTAGAACTCCTTCTCCATGAGCATCATCGACGTACAGCATGGCGCCATGTTCTTTGCATAGCGATGCTATTTCAGGTAATGGGGCAATATCCCCATCCATAGAAAAAACACCATCTGTTATTACTAAGATTCGTCTTGGGGGCGAAGAGAGTCGTTCCGCATTATCTAAAATTCGTTGCAGGTCTTGCATATTACAATGCTTATATACAGCACGATCAGCATGAGATAATCTGATACCGTCAATTATTGATCCATGATTTAGTTCGTCACTGACAATCAAATCACCTTTTCCTACCAATTGAGGTATAAGGCCAGCATTTGCAGCGAAACCAGTTTGGTATACTAGCGATGCTGGTGCCCTCTTAAACCTTGCTAAACGACGCTCTAGCTCTACATGTAAATCCATTGTTCCAGCAATTGGCCTTACTGAACCTGATCCAGCTCCGTGGGTATCGATAGCTCTTTTGGCCGCTTGCTTGATTAAAGGATGATCGCTAAATCCAAGATAGTTGTTAGAGCAGAACATGAGAACTTTCTTACCATCCACTTCACACCATGGTCGGCTAGGGCCGCTTAAAATATGTATTTTCCAGTCTAGGTCATCTTTAACTAGGGCTTCAAATTCTTCTTTTAGGAATGCAACTGGATCTCTCATCTTGATCACTTCGTGAATTTTTCTCTCAATCGTTGAATCATATCCGATACCATTTTACTTAAGTCATAATCGGGGTTCCAACCCCAATCACGTCTAGCCTGCGAATCATCCAATGACATAGGCCAGCTATCTGCGATAGTTTGTCTTTCATCAGGTACATAATCAACTTCTAGACGCGGGAGATGATGACGTATTTCCGCCACTAACTCTCCAGCTGAAAAATTCATCGATGATACATTATATGCATCATGTCTCTTTATATTCGTAGCAGGGGCATTCATAATATCTAAAATGCATTTGAGGCAATCCGGCATATACATCATGGGAAGGCGGGTGTCTTCTCTGACAAAACATGTGTATCTTTCTTTTAAAAGAGCTTCATAAAAGATCTCAACCGCGAAATCCGTTGTACCCCCTCCAGGCATTGTATCACTACTAATTATGCCAGGAAACCTTACTGAACGAACATCAAGTCCATATTTTTTATAATAATAATTACATAATAATTCTCCCGCAACTTTTGTTACGCCATACATGGATATAGGGTTTAACACCGTTTCCTGAGGGGTCATCCATCGAGGAGATGCTGGTCCAAATACTGCAATTGAACTGGGCCAAAATATTTTTTCTAAACCCACCTTTCTTCCAGCTTCTAGGATATTATAAAGTGTGCCCATGTTGACTTTCCAGGCCTCTTGAGGTTCCTTTTCTCCTTTGGCTGAAAGTATGGCAGCCAGATGATAAACTTGGGTCACATTCCATTTCTTTAGAACATTCAAAATATCGTCTTCTGAAAAAAGGTCGACTTTGATACATGGCCCCTCAGAAATCTGTTTTGCGGTCGGTGGGCGATTATGGAAAACAGCTACAACACGATCATTACCCCACTTTTTGCGCAATTCAGTTACTAATTCAGAACCTATTTGTCCTGTTGAGCCTGTGACCAATAACGTATTCTTGGAATCCATTAAGATACCTTTAACATCATTTACTGAAATGAATATATGAGTTGTCGTAATAAGAAAAGTTAGGATTGATTTCGATGAGAGTCAAGGCTGGTTGGGGATATGTTGAGATCGACGATAAATCGTATGAGGGAGATATAGTGGTGCATGTGGATGGAACCGTCACGAAGAGACAGACGTATCTTTCTTTTCCATATCGGTCAGAATTTTTCCATGTTCCCCTTTCAGAGAAGGAACTTGACTTTCTAGAGAACGAAAATCCCGAGGTGGTATATGTTGGAGCAGGTCATAAGGGTATGTTATCCTTAACCCCTAATGCAAAAAAAGTGCTTTCAGAATATGAGCTTAAAATCATGCTGACGGAAGCAGTAGCCGTTGCAATAAGTCAAGAAAAAAGACGTATGGTCGCTTTCATTCATACAACCTGTTGATTTTAAGCTTTCATTTTGAATTTTATATTCGATTATATAATCGAATAATAGTGCTGTAATTGTGATATTATAAAAAGTGATTATGGTAGGCTAAATATATATGAATTTAAAATGTTGAAAATATTTTATTTTTATAAAATAATAACTTATAATGGATGAAATTTTATCCAAAAGTTAAAGTCTCGTAAAATTGTCTATCTTTATATATGCTTAAATAGCAGTATATAAATAACGATTATGGAAGGTGTTACCATATCGAAATATAAAATTGAGAACGTGGTGGCATCCACTTCTTTGGGCACGGAGCTTGACCTACCAGCTATAGCTATGTCCCTTGATGGATCCGAATATGAGCCTGAACAGTTCCCAGGTCTGATTTACAGACTTAAGGAACCTAAAACAGCTATCCTACTATTTAGAAGCGGAAAAGTAGTATGCACAGGCGGAAAAAGTCTGGATCAAGTAAAAGTAGCTATAGGCAAGGTCACGAAGAATATTGAGAAAATGGGGATAAGACTAAAGTCAGAACCTGTTATCGAAGTCCAGAATATTGTTGCATCATCTGATTTGGGGCAAAGCATTAATTTAAATGCCATTGCCATTACTTTGGGCCTTGAGAGAGTTGAGTATGAGCCTGAACAGTTCCCTGGTTTAGTATATCGTCTAGATTCGCCAAAGGTAGTTCTTCTATTGTTCGGCTCAGGAAAGCTTGTATGTACTGGAGCTCGCAAACCACAAGATGTTGAGGATGCTGTAGATAAAATTACTGCTGAGCTTCGAGCTGCGGGTCAGCTGCGTTAGATTAGATTTTGAAAAAATATTATTTTTTTATTTATTTTTATAATTCGATGTACTCTTTTTTAAAATAATAAAAAATAAAAAAAGGGACGGGTTTCGCAATTAGATTTATTTTTGACCGGGCATCACAACATTTACAATATTTCCACCGACAGCTCCGCTTAGTATTGATCCTAAAGTAATCAGAGCTGCAGCTAAAACTGCCCAAGTTACGTCCCAATTTCCTCCACCAAGGACAATGTCCGCAGATGCCTTGATGACGAATAGCGTTAGGACGAAATATATGATGGCTAAAATAACCATCAATATCGTCCCCACTACAGCCATCAATAGCTTCTTCAAGGTGCTTTCCATATGGATTTCCTCCTATGTCCATAGTTATTGGACATCTTATTTATTATTTGCGATAATATAAACCTTTCAAAATATGTGATGATTTCAATTACATTTCAATATAATTCATATGTTATATAGTGAATCAATTACATATAGGATATAATCACAAATTAAATATTATTATATTTTATTAATTTTAAATAATCAATTTATCCAGATTTATAAGTAAAATGGGAGATAAATTGATTATTCTTAAATATTAAACTATATTTAAAAATATTTAAATTACATAATATTATTATTTTTATGCTTTTCCCCATCTTTCTCTTTTCAGAAAGGAGTGTTGAGGAACTTTTAAAAGAAATGCAGAGGGCTCAAAACCAGATTAATACCCTTCAGGCAGAATTTTATCAAAAAAAAACCTCTAAATTATTTAAAAATCCTCAGGAACTTTATG
>JAVYMA010000035.1 GCA_038740345.1 Methanomassiliicoccales archaeon | reverse complement strand
GAACAAAATAAAGCCGAAACTTCGCATTAATCTACCTTTTTTATGGAATCTCAGAGAAATACATATACCTTTATTGAAAATTTATGAATAACATTAGGAGGATGGGATGCATATGTTTGAAATAGGGCTTGAAGACGTTAAGTGCTCAATAATAGAAGTTAAATCTGAAGACCTATGTAAAAACAGCCTAACTCCTCTCCAGCATACCAACTCACTCAACCTTCACCTCTCTACAGTCAGGGATTACAAGGATAGATTTATTTTAAAATATCTCCAGACTCGAGCGCGAGTAGAGAACCCAGGTTTTGTTTTTTTTAAGTATAAAAAGGAAAAGGCAAAATTAGCTTGGATTGATAATTCAATGAGTAAAGAGCCTGTAGGTTACTATATTTTTATAGAACCTCGTCACGAATTTTCCAAATATGCCCACGAAAAGGTACATTTTCCAATGGTCCTTTCGCAACTATATGTATGTCCCGAGTACCGTCGAAGGGGAATAGCTACTCGAATGATTCAAGATTTCATTTTAAATTGTAATCATGATCCAATTTGGATTGAGAGCCCAAAACAAGAAACAAAATTGTTACTGCATAAGATGGGCTATTTTGAGCCTGATATGCCTTATGAGTTATGGCAGATGATGGAGGGCCTTTCGAGATGGGTTCGAGCAGATAAATTCTGCAAAGGATCAGTTAAAAAAAGCTCAGAGGAGTTACATGTATGGTGTGGCGATGATTTCATGTCATTGAACGATTTAAGATAAAATCATGTATTTAATATAGTAAATAAAAATTATATTTTTAATATTATCTTATTAATAAAATATTAAGTTAAAATATAATTTCAAAATGCAATAATTCATTTTTTAAATTTCTTATCCTATTATTTTTTATATTTTGTTTAGATGAGCGAGACAGGATCTCATAGAAACTGTGTTAAAAAAAGCTAATCGTTCAGCTTCTGTAATCTTTCGCACGCTTCCTTTAAAACGTTATCCCTTTTTGCAAAACAGAATCTTACCATCGTGTCACCTGTCTTGTCTGGGAAAAATGCTGTTGCTGGGACAGCTGCTACACCTGTTCGATTTAAAATATACATCGCTTTGTCCTTAGCCGTTTTTCCTGGGACTCCCGAGACATCTGCTAAAACATAATACGCACCTTCTGGCTTATAGGCCTTCAAACCAGCATTGAGGCAAGCCTCCAACATCATTTGCCTTTTTATAGCATAATCTTTGCAAATTCCAGTGTAATAAGATTGGGGAAGCTCCTCTATACCTTTAGCCACCGCGATTTGGAAAGGAGTTGGGGTACATACGTTTATTAGGTCATTGACATAACCAATAGTATTTTTCCATCTCTCATGACAATGGACATAGCCTACTCTCCATCCAGTTATACTAAATGATTTTGAGTAACCAGAAATGGTAATGGTCCTTTCTGACATACCCTCTATCGAAGCAGGAGAAATATGTTTCCTATCATCATAGACAAAATATTCATATATTTCATCGGTAAAGCAAAAGATATCATTATCTACACATATATCTCGTAGAGCTTTTAATTCATCTATAGAGTAGACTTTTCCTGCTGGGTTTGAAGGAGTATTGATTATGATAGCTTTAGTTTTACTTGTAATACTTTCTTGTATAGTATCTGCATCAAATCTCCACTCTGGCGGTGGCCCCAATTTTGGTGTGACTGGTATCGCGCCACACATTTGAATGGTAAAAACATGATATTGATAGTACGGTGCTGGTATAATTACTTCATCGCCCGGATTAAGAAGGGCCATGCAAGTTGCGAACATGGCACCCGTCGTTCCTTCGGAGCAAATAATATTCTTCTCTGCATCAGCTTCTAACCCGTTGAAGGATCTTACTTTTTTTGCAATGGCTTCTCTTAAAACAGGCAAGCCATCGTATCGAGTGTAGGTGTTCCAACCATCATCTATAGCTTTCTTCGCTGCTTCGACGACGATGGGGGGAATATCTAAATCACATACACCTTGGGCAAGGTTAATACCTCCCAACCTAGCACATTCTATTGTCATAGCGCGAATGTCTGAATGTGTCATGATTTTGGAACGTTCACTTCCACTCAACTTCATATTATTCAGCTCGGCATGTGAATAATTGACAAGGTATTAATTGGCTACGCTTCACCAATTTTATTTTTATAAATAGAGATAAAAATTATAAATATATTAAATAAAAATATAAATAATTATTTTATTTTCATATTAATCTTCTTTCCATTTTGACAATACGACGCCAGCTGCAAAAAATATAAGAGATAGAATTGCCACAAAATTGGTCTGTTCTAGTGCTAAATTCTGATTATTATATACCATCGTATTGCGCAAAGCTTCGCCAACATAGTATAGAGGTAAAACCTTAGCTATTTGTTGAAGGAACGAAGGCATCATGGCTAAATTGAAAAATATGCCAGATAAAAACATCATTGGAAATGTGACTAAATTAGCGGCTGTTGAAGCGCTTTCCTCGTCCCTGATGAATCTTGCAATTATCATTCCTATACTACTGAAAAGTGCTGAAGACAATATTATTACAACAATTGCTAAAGGCGTAAGTGTAAGATGCATATTAAAGACGGTAAAACCAACAAGCATGATAATGAATACAGAGATAATTACAACTGCTAATTGCCAAAGTATCTGAGCTGCTAGCCATTCATATCTCGTTATAGGCGTGGTTGTTAATTTTTTGAATATGCCATTAGTCCGATAACGAGTCATAACACTTACCATCCAAAATATGGTTGTCGTCATAGTGGTTAATGCAATAACTCCTGGAAGGAAAAAGTCGATGAAGCCAAATTTTTCTCCTGCAATGTCATTATATTTGATTGTAATGCGATTCGTTCCATTTGCCAGGATTAAATTATATTGACTTGTAACCCCACTTATCAAACCATTGACCAAGTTGGAGGCTGATGATGTAGGTTCTGTGAGAACTCTAATTTGAGTGGAGTTATATGAATTATTAATCGTGGCGTTTTGAAAATTCGGTGGTATTATAAGAAGTGCATAGGGAGAATTATTTTTAATATAATCTTCCAGGTTAGCTTCCTTGCTAACATTGATTATTTTTACAGAGCCTGTATCTTTCAAAGTTTGAATAAATTGATGTGAAAAGCTTGAATCAGATAGGTCTTGAACATGAATATCAACTACACCTCCTCCCGAACCGCTAAAAATAGCTCCAAATAGCAAAATTAATACTATAGGGAAAGTCAAAGTCCAAAAAATTGTAGACTTATTTCTATAAAATGTCTTAATCTCACCCTTAATTGCAACTAAAATTCTGTGAGGCATTACGAAACTCCTCTCCCTCTTTTTAAAAAACGAATTCTTTTCTTCATCTTTTTAGAATCTTTTTGCTCATCATTTAACCTCTTTCCAGTGAGTCTTAAAAATACATCTTCTAGAGTGGGTTTAGTGACTTTAATCTGTTCATAGTTTCCTCCTGAACGATCAAGGGTATAAATTATTTCAGGAAGAGAACTGCTCTTTTCAAACGTTAATATTATATCTCCATTCTTTCTTTCTAATCCTGGCCATTGATGCTGCAATGCTTTCGCACAAACATCATCGCAATTGGAAATTATGCATTTATTGCCTGTCCCATATTTATCAATTATATCTTTTGGGGTGCCTATAGCTAATAATTTCCCGTGATCAATGATTCCTACTCGGTCCGAGAGAATTTCCGCTTCTTCCATATAGTGTGTAGTAAGAATTATCGTTTTTTCTTTTTGCTTAAGATCTCTTATCACTTCCCAGACATCACGCCTAGCTTTGGGGTCTAACCCAGTTGTCGGTTCATCAAGGAAAATTATTTCGGGATCATTAACCATGGATATAGCGACACCCACTCGTTGCTTTAAACCTCCCGATAATTTTTTGAACCAAACATCTTTTTTCTCTAGGAGATCCACCGCTTTGATTATTTCGTCTATTGATATTTGTCGGTCAAACATGCCCGCAAAATATTCAATATTTTCTCTAACTGTTAAAAAGTCGAATGCATTAAAGTCCTGAGGAAGCACTCCTATCCTTTTTTTAATTTTACTTGAATCTTTATTCACATCCATACCCAAAATCTCTACTCTTCCAGATGTTAGGGAGCGAAGGCACTCCATAATTTCAACTGTAGTGGTTTTTCCTGCTCCATTTGGGCCAAGTAGTGAAAATACTTCTCCTTTCTTCACTTCAAAGCTTATTCCGTCTACTGCTGTGAATGAACCATAACGTTTTACTAAACTATGAACTTCGATGACCTTTTCAACCAATTTCTAACCCATAATGCATTTAGTTTCGCATATTTTATGATTTTCTAACTAATAATATATTTTATTAATATAATATTAATATAATATAATTATTGTAAAAATAAATATTAATAATATATAATACTCAAATTCGTTCTTTATTTAATTTATTATAGGTTTATTTTTATTGAATTAACTCATTTTCCAGTGATTTAATTTATATACATGATATTAAAATAATATTAGCTAAAATTAAAAATATTATCATGGTTCCAAAATTGAATAATACTTGGCGCATTATCAATTGCTGTGTCTCTGAATAATTGGCCAGGTGATAAGTTGCAGCTATTAGTGGTATGATAGAGACGACGGTTAAAGATTTAAAATCAACACAACACCCCAAAATCCCGCTGATACTAAAATATAGAAAAATTAAGAATCCGAAAAAACAAGCGAGCATAGATAACCAAGCACCCGCCTTTCGTCCGAAGCGCACCAGAAATCCTCTCTTGCCAGAAATTGTATCCGTTTCTAAATCTGGTAATTCTACAGTCAAAATGAAAAAAAGCCCATAACAGACAAGTGGTATTGAAATAACAATAAACCAAATATCTAAGTTTCCAGAAACTACAAAATATCCCATCCCTGGCATCATTAATCCAGCTGCAATCATAGTAGCTATTTCACCAAATCCCCTATAAGCTAATCTTACTGGCGGAGCACTATAAAACCACCCCAACCATCCCCCCAGTATAGAAAAAATTAGAAAATTTATATTGTAATCATAAAAAATCATGAATGCTAATGCAAAAAGGGCAGATGCAATAAGTAGTAAAAGAGCTACAGTGATCGATAATTTAGCCATTTCAGGATGCTCTTTCAAGATTCCACTGCCTCCAGATAGAATAGTTGAGGTTCCCCTGGAATCCGTCTCTTGATCAAAATAATCATTGCTATAAGAAACGGAAAGATGGGCGAAAAAGAATATTAAATAACCAAAAAGGAATTTATCAAATTCTAATATAAATCCTCGACAAGCGGCAAGGAGAGACCCCATTGAATATAGAAAAAATCCCGGGACTAAAAAATGCGGTCTAGATAATTTAACAAAGTCTTTTAATATCCATTTTTTCTTGGCTTTCATCATAGAAGGTTGGTATTTATAATTATTTTAAGATAGCGTGTTGATATTAAATTTAATCCGAATAGACCATCTTTAGGTAGGGAGAAACTTGAACCTTGATGAAAAATTTTCCTTAACCCAATCCGAAGTAATACGTTATAATCGTCAGATAATCATAGACAACTTTGGTGAAACTAGTCAAGTTAAATTACGAAATTCCAAGGTCGCAGTGATTGGTGTTGGAGGATTAGGTTGTCCTGCTGCTTTATATTTAGCCGCAGCAGGGATAGGCAAACTCATTCTAATTGATGATCAATATCCAGATTTGTCAAATCTTAATCGTCAAATATTGTATTGGAAGGATGATTTAGCGTTGAAGAAGAAGAAAGTAGAATCTGCTGCTTTAAAATTAAAAGAGCTCAATGATGAAGTCGAGATATCAATTGTTCCAAAAAGACTGAGCTTAGGTAATGCAAATACTCTTCTTACCGATGTAGATGTTATTCTTGATTGCACTGACAACTCAACTGCAAAAGTTGCGTTGAACTCTTTTTGTGTTGCTCAAAGAAAACCATTAGTTCACGCCGGCGTTGAAAGCATGCACGGTCAAATTACAACTATTAAACCGCCCCATACTCCTTGCCTAAATTGTTTTTTTTCTTCTTTACCTTCAATTAAATCTGAAATAGCTATATTGGGTGGAGTAGCGGGAGTTTTTGGCTCAATGCAGGCCGTTGAGGCTATCAAATTGATAACGGGTATAGGAAGACCTTTATTTGGCCGTCTTTTAACAGGGAATCTTTCGAGCGGGGTTTGGGAAGAGATAGAAATCGAAAAAAATCCATCTTGCAATGTTTGTTCAGGGCTTTGATGCGAAAAGATGTTTTGCGGCAGTGATCATTTCTAAACCTATTAGCTCTCCTATTAATTTATAATCTTGATCTACTATCGGTAAATCCGTCATATGCTCGTCAAGCATTATATAGAGAGCTTCTTTTAATGGTGTATCCATCGTTACGGGTTTGGTCCTTTTCATTACCTCTTCTACCTGCTCCTTTAGCGAATCCCGAAGCAGTGCGATAAAAGCTTTGGCGCTATTTTCTCTGACACCTGCACGATAGCCAATATGTTTCAACAACGTCTCTACTGTCACTGCGCCAGCAAGATTTCCTTCTGTATCAATGACATAAACATTCCTTGATAATGGATTTGCTAACAAAGCCTCAATCGCCTCACGCAAAGTGGCATTTTTCAATACGGCTGGAGGTTTAGAATTAATGAGTTCATGGGCATCAGCAACTTTTAACGAGGAGAATGGTTTGCCAGATAGCATAATTCCAATAATCAAACTCTAATACTTAGCAGTTTCCGATATCTAGAAATCTGTAATTCAATAAAATTTTAAAATTGAATTAATGAAGATTGGTATTAACTTATTTATATTAACTTTTTAAAAAATTATTATTGTATTTTTAATTTAATATTTAATTAATTTTAATCTATTTTCAATAAATCTAAAATTTAATTATAAAAAAAATTAAACAAAATAAAATCCAATTTTGTATTTTAGGCAAATGTTAGCCACTGCTTCCAATCTTTCCAAAACGCCTGTGTATCTAGAAATCAATAATTTTCCCTTTGGCTCATTTGGCATTTTTTGTCTAAGAATTTCTATCTCTCTCAAAAGTTCTTTTGCATCATTTTCAGTAAATATTTTTTTGGTTTTAGCATTTTCCACAACATTCGCAATAATGTCAAGTTCATATTTTTTGGCTACTTGAGGAAGTAATGATGATTCAGGTCCGAAATCCCCTATGCATCCTCTTCCCTTATCCCATGACAGTCCACATTTATTACAAATCTCGCCCATCTCATCAAAAGAAAGCATATCCCAGCTTGTTAATCGATCATCTGGTGAGGAAATTTCTAATATCCTTTCCCTTAGACTAATAGGAATTTTTTCTAAGGAAACCCATCCTGAATATGACTTTTTCATTAAAGGCATTAATTTAATCTTATCTTCTTCAACTTTTATTTTTTCTAAATAGATGACTTCTGATGTTGGCTCAATGCGATTCCTTTTTAAAAAAATATCCCAATCCGACCCAAACACTTTCTTTGCTTCTTCAGCACTAATTGTCATATCCCAGTCTGCATATTCTTCAAATCCTTTAATATCACGCAAGAACGCTTTAATATAATGTTTTTTTCTTTCTCGGCACAAAGCTTCTGGAGCGTCAGTTTCTCTAATAGCAATACTAATACCCATAGATATTTCCCCTAGGTCTGAAAACTTCAACACTATTTATCTGTTATCTTTTACAATATAACTAAAATTTTGAATTAATTTTATAAAATATAGTAATTTTATGTTTCTAGAATAATTTAAAAATACGGGATGAAGATATCATGAAATGGAAAGGTGCAAACTTGGAAAGAATATCCACTGGTATCGTTGAACTTGACAAGCTCATTGGAGGATATATAAAAGGAGGAAGTGTATTAATTACTGGGCCAGCGGGTGCCGGAAAAACAATTTTTGCATTGCAATTCGTTAATTCTGTTTGTGCTGCAGGTAAGAAAGCTGTTTATATATCAGTCCAAGAAAAGAGATTAGATCTTATTGAGCAGGCTTCAATATTCGGATGGGACTTGGACGGCTATGAAAAACAGGGGCTCTTACATTTTGTAGGCATTTTTGAGTCACAAATGGTAGATGATTACAAATTTAATTCATACGGTTCAGAAATAGGGTTTAGCTCCATAGTTGAGAATATTAAAGGAGAGGTTGATGCTGTTGTTGTAGATAACCTTGGAATATTAACTCTGGATATGGCCATCTCCAATTTTCGTCAACAATTGGATTATTTGATATACGCCCTAAGTTATAGAGGATGTACGTCAATATTGACTTTTAATGAAAGATTGATCGAAAAATTTGGAGAAGTTGCAACATATTCATTTGATGGAGTAATTCGTTTATTTAAAAGGGACAGTCTATATGCAGATTCTAGAGAAAGGGTGTTGGAGATCATAAAGATGAAAAATACCAGACACCCAATAAATTATATTATTTTTGAGATTACGGAAAAGGGGATAAGACTAGATATTTAATCTATTTAAATTTCATTATAAATTATTTTGATATTATTTGTGAAAAATTTTTTATATAATTTTAAATTTTTGAGCTTTCAAAACATACCGAAAAGTAATGTAATTAATTTTAATTACTATTATAATTTATTTGAATAACTTATTAAATATGAACTTCTCAAAAAGGACAAATAATATTTATTTAAAGATATGATATTAAAGATTCATGTAAAATGAAAAAGTTTAACAAGCTACAATTGGGATTGATTGTTTTTAACAAGCCGAAAACGAACTCATGAATTTAGATGGAGTATCAAAGGCCGAAGTTAGTTTTATGAGGTGACCATACACTAGAACCATCTTATAAATAGGTGTGTATTTGAAATACTCGGCTTGTTGAAGTTGTTTATTTTTTTATTTCAAGTAAAATAACCTATTTGCGATTGTTTGAAAAGTATGGATTGTTTCATGATCCAACTCAGTGGATAAACAACGATCTAATGATGGAAATCTAAATCTTTTGCATTTTTTTCAATCAGAAGATTGCATAAGTTCAGCTGAAAGACCAAAGAAAAACATGGAAATATCAGGCCAAGTATAAAACACATTTTTACCTAAATAATAAGAGCAACAACATTATGGTGAGCGGAAAAACATTGTCAAAATATTTTCAAAATCATGGCATTTTTATGCTTAACCCAAAGGTAAGAATGTATTCCTTCAAAAATATTATATTCTTATATAATATTTGTTTATAAAAATATAAAAAAATTTAATTCAATGTTTTAATAATTCATTTTGTTTCCACTCACTCCGATAAGAAAAGAACTCTGCAATATAATATGATAACCAAATCAATTGAAACATTATTATAACAATTATTAAATAAGTAGCATCAATATCGATTCCTATACTTGCGCCTTCTATCTCTAATGAAGAAATAATATGCCCTCCATTCATTATTGTTATTATCCATATTGAAAGCATAATACACATAACTCCTCCAAAAAATAATCTGGGAATAGTACCTTTAGGATAAAATCCTCTAAAGAAAGCAAAAATCATTAACGGTAAAGAGAGCCAATAAATTATAAAAACGATTCTTTTTAATTCATTCAAAAACAGATAATTATTCACCAGTAACTTTGTAAATGATTCAAGTAATAATAAAATTATTATGGGAATAATCAAATAACATAGAGCTGTATTTCTGGTATCCTTAAAGCCAAGCTGGTATTTGCCGTTTTGAAAGTGAAACTCATTAAGAATAGAACCTTTTCTTTTTAACTGGACCTTATTTTTACCATTCGATGAACGAAAGCCCTTTCGATTATCTAGGAATTCACCTATTTTTATCAGCATTGTTAGAATTATGAGGACATAAAGTAAATTCCAAACAGGTTCAAGATCAAAAGATAATCCCTGCTTTTTTATAAAAAATTCTAGCTTACCATTTAAAAGCAAACTCCCCAAATAAAAAGCCAAAATTAAAATAATAATAAATATATAAAATAATCTCCATAAATTTCCTGGCGGGTAAATTCCAGCTAGGAACGCCGGTATAATTAGAATCGTTGCCCAAATAATTATGACATTCTTTTCCATCTCTAATATGCCTAAAAGTTCCCTGACCCATTGTTCATCCATTGTTTTTATAATAGATTCTATAATAATTATGAAAAGAAGAGGTAATATTAAGAAAAATGTTAGGGCTCTAATAAGGCTCTCAATCCCTTTTTCCAATGATGTTATTTTTAAAAAGTCAACCAACCAAAACTGAACGCTCTTAAAGGACTGCGTTTCTGAATTTTTATTTATTATAGAATCTCTATGATAATCAATATATTCCATAGGATATCTCAATGCTTCGATAGTGATTAGAGAAATGATAAGAAATTTGATTATCTCTATATCTAGATAAATGCCTAAAAGCTCCAGAGACATTTGTAAATTGGTATCTGTAAATACTTTCCATACCAACA
>JAVYMA010000034.1 GCA_038740345.1 Methanomassiliicoccales archaeon | reverse complement strand
CCATGTTTGATGGTTTTATGAAAAGTAAAGGGAATTATAGACACTTAGATGACAAAAATCATACGTTTAACAATATCATCACAAATATCTTGCAACTTAAAATAAGGAGAAATAATTGTTATTATAAAAGGAGAAATTTGTATGTTTATAAATCAAAGACAAATAATTTAAGGTTTTTAAAAAATTTTAAAAATAAAAAATCTAAAATTTCAAATAATTTATGCACAATGAAGAACATATTTATATTTATATAATTTAATATACTTCTGCCATAATGGCAAGGGATGGGATTGGTACGTGTCGTTATAGATATCGGAATAATCTTTGTGCTCATGGCTCAATAGATAGTAAAGAATGCAAAGGAGAGGAAAATTGCTCATTTGGAAAAACTGAATATCTTCATCATCACGGCCATGAGTGCTCGAAAGAACAGTGGTTTGGCCTCTATTGCGCTAAATACCAAAGATTTTATTGCGCTGGTTCGGAAAATTGCTCTTCTTTTGATCAATATATCACACATTTGAATATTGCTCGACAAAGTCAATTGAGGTTTTAAAATGAAATGTGATTATATGGATGCAAAGGGAATTTGCCGTGGTCCTTATGACGGCTTTGGGTGTATAAAAGATAAATGTCTAGCTGATCGAACGGTTAATTGTGAATTTAATGAGCAGGGGTTTTATTGCCGCAAATACAAACGTTTTGAATGTATAGGGATCGTTAATTGTAAAACATTAGATGACTATCTATGTTTTGTTAAAGAAAGAAGAGAAAGAGCTCATAATTCAAAATAAAGCTCTTTACGAATTCGAGGTATCATGGCTGCTAAGATGGCCTGCTCATTTATTTCGGTTTGCTGAAGCATGCCATTAGTCAAAAAATTGACTTCTTCTACGTCAAAATATGATTTTTCTAATCCAAAGGATTCGTGGAAAGCCTGAGAAACACTAAGACCCTTGCTAATAAGTTCACCGATTAGAGGCGGATACTTAAAACCTGACCCATGACCTATAGTTATCCTGTTCATTCTGTCCACTATAGCGCAGAATTGGACTTTGAAAACGTCGCTATTTCTTTTAAATAATCCATCCTCAAGTCCAATACCGTAGTCAGCAGTTCCTATGCATTTGCGAGCGTACTCTATTGTCAATCGCTCTACATCATCTCCCCAAGGCTCCGAAGATAAGCGCGTACTTATCCTGACACCTTTTACTTCAACATTTCTGTATAGACGAGACATGACATTTTGTACTGCCTTCAACTTTGCAGGATTTTCAGAGCTTACGGACACTCGTATGGGTCGCAGCATTTTTCCTTCAGTGTCTATTTCTCCTTGAAGTATTCTTGAAGAACTGATAGGCGTGCAATCATCTGCAAGCACATAGCCTATTCTATACAATTGAAGTTCAGGTAAGCCTAGAGCTTTCCTTCGACTAGAATAATCGCTTGCCTCTATCCAACGCTCAGGTGACACTACCAAACCGATCAAGTCGGGGTCGCTCAATAAATTTCCTGTTGGGTCATCAATTATATTTATTGAATACGGTTTCCCTTTAGAAGCAACATAATCTCTGACTGCAGAAATCCTGATATTGAGAGGAATATGAAAGCGCTTATTTTTTGTAACATAATCATCTGACATTATTCCAATTACAACTTCATCGCCAACGGCAAACGCTTTATCTAAAAGAGCACGATGCCCTTTATGAAGTACGTTAAAAGTGCCGCCTACTGCCACTTTTCTCATATACCTACATATATTAATGCAAGTATGAGTATGATGAAGGTTGCTATATACAAAATTATCAACTGTCTTTTCTTTTTTTGCATTGTATTTTCGTATTCTTCTTTGCATTTTTCAGAGCATTCCGTGCCATCACCAATGAAGGCTTTTCCACATTTTCTACAGTGTTTGTGCTGCGCAATTTTTTCGATCATCCAGGGCATTCAATCTTTTACGCCTTTTTAATCTTGACGTTTATTCTTAACGCATGTTTAAATATCGCGATATTCTTTCAACTTTGAAAATACCATGCATGAAATTATAGAGTTGGCGGCAGGAGTCTATTGGGTAGGAATAAGACATTGGGAAAGACGATTATTCGATTCTTTAATTCCGCTTCCTTCTGGAACAACTTACAATTGCTATCTTTTAACTGGAAAAGATAAGATGGCCTTGATCGACACTGTAAATCCAGGATTTGAATCTGAACTCAAGACAAAATTGTTACAGATGAAAGCCTGGGGAAAAATAGATTATGTGATAATGAACCATGCTGAACCCGATCATGCTGGAGCTGTACCGTTCGTTTTAAATGAAAACCCCCATGCAAAACTCATTTTGACAAGTAAAGGAGCTAAGATGGCGAAGATAATGTATGGGATAAGTGATGACAAAATGTCCATCGTGAAGGAAGGGGATAGAATCCAACTTGGAGAATTAACCCTTCGCTTTATAGAGGCACCATTTCTTCATTGGCCCGAGACGATGTTCACTTATTTGGAGGAAAGTAGAGTGTTATTTACCTGTGATTTCTTTGGAGCGCATAATGCAAATGGGGTCTACTCTGATGAGGTGGAGGACTACATGCATTATGCGAAGAAATACTTCGGAGAAATCATGATGCCATTCTCTAAAAATGGAAAATCTGCATTGGAAAAAATATCTGGACTGGATATCGCTTTAATAGCGCCAAGTCATGGCCCAATGCATCGAGATCCTTTACTAATAATATCAGCTTATTTATCTTGGACTGGGGGAAAGACAAAACCAAAAATCGTGGTATTTTATGTTTCAATGTGGGGCGCAACAAAAGCAATGGTGGACGTCTTTTGGCAAACATTATCAAAAGAGGGCGTTGAAGTAGTAGTTTATGATCTCACAGTCAGTGATTTAGCTACTATGGCTGGTGATCTAGTCGACTCTTGTGGAATAGTTCTAGCAGCACCTACTGTTTTAAATGGAATGCATCCCTTAGGACTTCACGCTGCAAACTTAGTAAAAATCTTAAAACCGCCTGCTCGTTTTGCAGCAATCCTCTCTTCTTACGGTTGGGGAGGTGGCGCTGTAAAGCAGGCCGCGGAAACATTAGCACCGCTCAAAATGGAGATATTGGGTACGATAGAAGTCAATGGATATCCTATGAAGGATGATATTTGTAAAGTTGAGCTTTTAGCTAAAAAAATGGCTCAAACAGCTAAGGAGTCCATTTAATCACTTTTGTCCTTCTCTCCGATCTAGCTCATTATTGACTATAGTTATGCAATGATCTGCGTGATAGGATTTCGGGCCGAGGGATATAACCTTTGGGTTGCAAGCTAGCAAAGCTTTTTCTTCATCCATCGTTAGATCATTATCGTCTCCAAGTACAAATGTAACATCATTCCCGAAATGGAAATTTCGCACATCCTCGCCACTCTCCTTAAGATATATTATCTGGGATTTTCCAGAAAGGCTGTTAAGAACTTCTTGATAACTACGGTTAGATATATAAATGCCAGGTGATGACCTTTCTTCCAAGATCACTTTTTGCATCAATGCATTGCGTAGGAGAGCGGCCGTCGATCTCTCGTCCGGATTCAAGTATTTGAGCTCAGCTCCTACCAACCTTATGGTTTTTGGTGGATTTGGTGCTCCTTGCAGGATCAGAAATATTTCTGCATCACGTCTTATATCATGAGAAATAAAGAAGGTGGAATTTATACAACGTAGAAGAATATCCAACCTCCCTGTTCCGCCAGCCAAATCATCTAATTTAAAGTCTCCGGAGGTAATAGCTCGATGACCGATAACTATAAAGCGCCTCACTGCGACCCTCCAATATTGCTAGATTCTAGCTGTTTCAACATCTGACGACGCAATTTTCGGTTTCCCATAAGACCTTTAACAGCTCGTTTGGAAGTATTATATTGATGTAATAATGCTCTTACTTCCTTAGGGTCTACTCCTGCTCCTCTCGCAATCCTCATAACTCTAGAGGATTTGATTATTTTTGGATCTTCCATTTCTTCCTCTGTCATTGAATCCATAATAACACGAAATATCGCCAAGCGCTTTTGTGTCTCCTCAACATTGATCTTTTCTGTTAGACCCATACCAAAGCCTGGAAGCATGGAAAGGAGTTTCTTAAGGGGCCCCATGTTCGTAACCATTTCCATCTGCTCATACATTTCCTTTAACGTAAAACGACCAGACATTATCTTCTTGGTAGTTTCAAGGGCTTTTTCCTCAGTTATCGTTTCTCTAGCTCTTTCCAATAAAGTCTGTATATCGCCCATTCCTAGAAGTCGGGATATGAATCTTTCCGGATTGAAAGGCTCCAGATCTTCTAAATGTTCGCCGGTTCCTATGAATACAATTGGCGCTTGGGTCTTGGCAACCGCGGATAGCGCGCCACCTCCTTTTGCTGACCCATCCATTTTGGTCAAAATTACGCTCGTAACACCCACGGCCTCATGGAATGCCTGGGCTTGTGTCCCAGCCTGTTGCCCTACTGATGCATCCAGTACCAGAATCCGCTCCTCAGCTTTTGCTATTTCTGCCACTCTCTTTATCTCTGCTATCAATTCATTTTCCAGGGCGTGTCTTCCAGAAGTATCTATAATTTTGACATCCATGGCATGAAAATATTCTATTCCTTTCTCTACGATTTTTGCCGCATTTTTCTCGTCAGGAATACCGAAAACGGGGACGTTTATTTTTTCTCCTATTTGTTTAAGTTGTTCATATGCTGCAGGACGATGTACATCTGCAGCAATTATACCAACTTTCAAACCGCGTTTATGGAGATATCGCGCCAATTTACCTGTTTGGGTGGTTTTTCCTTGGCCATAAAGGCCTACCATGAGAATAGTTTGTTTTCCTAACGAAAGTTGCTTTGGTTTGCCTAAAATTCGTACCAATTCTTCGTATATTATTTTTATAATATGCTCTCTGAGTGTCATTCCTGATGGTGGTTTCTCATTAAGTGCTCTTCTTTCGACCTCTTTAGTCAGATTTAAAACCAATTGAACGTTTACATCTGCCTGCAATAAAGCTCTTTGAATATCCCTTGTTATTTCCTTAACTAGGATTTCGTCCACTTTATCGGCTTTGGCGATTTTTTTAAGGACTCCTCTGAGTGATTCGCCCAGCCCTTCCAGGACCATTAAGTCGTCACCTTATTCGCCCTTAAGCTGTTGCACTAATTAATTGTTGTCTCTTAAAAATGATTTACTTAAAAAAAGGGTTGGGAAGGGCTAGCCTGATCAGAAGGGATGGGATGCACTCTGAAAACTAGCCCAGACCTTCCCAATTCCTATTATTATATCTTTACTATATAAAGATTGCTTACTAACCCTCATGATTAATGTAGAGGATGAGTTTCAATAAGAAAAATAAATAAAAAATTGAGAAAAGCTTTTAAAAATTATAAATAGCCAGATTTTTGAAGTGCCATTAAATCTTCGGTGCTAAGCTTCTCACCTTTCTTGAATTTCTCAAAGATGCCTTCAGCCTCTTTCATGGCTTGAGTTTCTTCTTTCTTTTTGCGAGCTTTTCTCGCTTTCTGCTTTAGACCTGTGAGGATCTTATCGTAATCATGCACTTGACGGATGTGTTCGATGTGTTTTTTATGTTCCTCATCGGCCTTAAGTTTTGTTTCAATAAATTTCTCCTGAGCCGCATCTGCTTCCTTTCTTAGAGCGTCGGCCTGCTCGTAGAGCTTAATCATCTCATCATGTTCGGCTTGAGCTTTTTCAGCCAATTCACCTACTTGTTTATGGTAGGCTTCTGCCTTCTCCTTGGCCTCGCGTAACATTTTGATTGCATTTTTTACTTCTTCGTTCGCTTCCAGTGCTTTCTCTCTCTCTTTAATCTGTTTTTGCAATTCTGAAAGTTGTTCTATTAACTCTCTCTCTTTTTCAACCGTTAAAACAGAAGTCATCTGCTTAAATTCAAGGGCTTTCAATTCTTTTTTCAACTTTGCTATTGGAGGACCTTCACGAGGCAGATTAGTCTTTTTTAGGTTCGTGACAATCTCACTCAATTCATTGACTTTCTTATTCCACAAGTCACGTTGCTCTTTGGCCTCGCGGACTTGGATGTTTAAGGAATCCCGAATTTGGCGACGCTTCGCCGCCTCTTCGACTAGCTCACGAACCTTAGCGTTAAGCTCATCCCTTTTTTGCACCCATTTTTTAGTCTCTTCATTTAGCTCATCACGAAGCCTTTTGTGTTTTTCTGCCTCGTTGTTGTTGTACTGTCGCTTTTGTTCCAGTTCCTCCAACAATTCACTCATAAGTTCACGCTCAATCGTCTAACAGACACCAATAAAGCGAAACCACATACTGACTTCCATTTATAACACTTTCGTTAGCTGGAAGAGTTTTCGTGCCTATCCAGATTTAGACTCCATCATCTTTATCGAGCTCATCGAACTCTTCTTCACTTTCTTTAGAACGTCTTTTTTCCTTCTCATTTCCTTCTAATGGTATCTCGTGCCAGTCAGTGCCAAACTGATCAGCACCTCCCGTTTTGAGTTCGAATTTCACCCTTAAATGACCGTTGTCAAAGAAAACATAGGCCGATTTAAGCATGCTTAGGTAGTATGATACCCTTTTACCCTGCCGAGACAATCTTCGCTCTGTACATACCAAGAGACCTTCTTTCTCTAAATCTCTAATGCGTCTGTAACAAGCTGCAATCGGAATGTTGAAGGCTTCAGAAATATCCTGAGCGGACTTGGGAACCCTGATAGTGGCAACTAGAATCTTAACAGAATACTCGTCAGTCAACAACTGAGAAGTCCTTAAGAGATCTGCCCTATGAATTCCCCCATCCGTGAACCTCTGGTTATCCCGGGGGATAATGGGATTAGGCTTATATTTGCTTGACTCCACCCCCTGGTTCATTTTCACAGCATTAACCTAAAATGGGCTATTTTCTTAACTGGTCGCCTTTTCTTTTTCAATGTAATCAAGATCCGCCACAGGTTGAACTTGAACAATAAATCGACCGCGTTCGAAACAGAGTTGCAATGTGTCCACCGCGCACATATAATAACGGACCTTCTTTCCTCTATAAGCCTCCTCCTCACGAACACATTTTACCAGACCGATTTTTTCCATCTTCCCGACGCGACGATAGGCAACAGCTATAGGAATCTCGCATACACGCGAAAGCTCCTGGATCGACATTGCCTTGCCATAAGTGGCACTCATGATCCTGCCTGCATAAGCGTCGGCCATTAGCCGTGACATCTCTTGTTCTCTATGAATGCCTTCTTCCATGATATCTGCCACGGATTAATGTTAATAAAGTCCTTATTCCCTGGCTATCAAAAAAGATAGTATGTTCGCAATAAGCCAGAACGAACTCTCGTTATCTTTTGCTTAATTTTAGATAAATTTATTTTTTGAGCTTTAGACCATAGGAATGAGTCGGGGGACTATCCGCTCTTTGGCTGATTCAAAATCCAAGAAGTAATATGGTGACACTGGCTTCTGACCACATAGCATTACGGTACCTGCTAGCGATTCTAACTTTAGATGTGTGCGCGCTTGATGGGTCAGTTGCTTCAACGAGGCGGATGAGGATGTAGCCTCTGCTAAAACTACATTTCCTGCTCTTTTCATGGCTTCCATGTGGACGAAGATGTCTGGAAGAACGTTCACACCATACAAGGCCTCGAGAGAATCGAAACCGAGAATAGAAAGATAGGGCTCATTCGCCGATCTTGAGAGCATAAACTTCAGAGAATTTAGTTTTAGATCTTGAGCAGCATCTGCTCCTTCGATCACACTAACGAAATCATATTTTTTATCCACAGGAGCCTCATGGTCTAAAATCCTAAGACACCCGCTTAAAGCCTCTCTGGAAGTCAATTGTCTCATATGTCGGTCCAAAACTTCGTAGTTAACAGCAAAGAGAGGAAACCAAAATACCCCTCGACGTTTGCATAGAAAATCTGCAATAAGTGTATATTCTAATGCTCTAATAATATCTTGAGGCACGTTCTCCCCAATTTCTAAGAGAACAAGTGAACCTCGCCGCAACCCATTAAGTTCCTTATCTATGTTCTCATTGCCCATTGAGACCATGTCATTCCCTGGATCCTTTATTGGGGTGTGAGGTTCCATCTCATCGGGCAAATTGAACCAATTAGTCTCAAAAACCCTTAACCTGCCATCCACCAAAGTAAAATGATATTTCCACTGCTTCACCATTTGGCCTCTGAGCTTTTCTAACACCAGTTCTCTTACTCTTCTGCCATCCTTCTGAGAATTATATAATCTGACTACACCATCTCCAAGATAGTCATAGATATTCTTTTCAGATGTTTCCATTACATAAGCTATATTTGTACCTGAATGCTCTACCAAATCTTTCTGTAATGTGTTCATAATTTTTTGTGGAGAAATACCATAGTGTTCCGAAAGGGCATCAATTGAATCTAATACAATGAAAGTCTTATTGGGTAGATTTGCCTCAGCCATATCATAAGCCAGTTCCAGCTCTGGAAGCATTACACCTATATCCAGAACCATGCCGTCATCAGTCATCTCACCGGATACCGTCTCTGACTCGTCTCCCTCCCCAGATTCTATTTGGCCCTCTAACTTCATAAGCTCGGAGCGTACGACCATAGGACTAGAATTATCTGACCTCCCCAAAACCCTGAGGAGATCTTTGGCAACTTTAAGAGTTGAATCATGCTTATACTCCTCCATTCCTCTGAAGGATGGAGCCTGAGTTTTAGAGAGAAAAGCTTTACCAGCTTTTAATATGTCATGACGTTTGGCCTTCTCTTCTAGCCAAGGGAATTGTCGATAAAGTGCTGCATCAGAAACTCTGGTAGAAAGGTAATAGTCAGGCTGTTCGTTAGAGAGCTCTTCAATAAGTTGTAGCGCTAAAGTGGTCTTTCCTGTACCTGCATCCCCTTTGATGAGCAAAGAATGCCCACCTGGCGCACGAAAGAAATTAAGGAGTTCAACCGGCGTACGCCCACGATATCCCTCAATCATCGGAATCTTACCTTTGGCGAATATAACCAAAGATACTTCTTAATATTTTCCTACGCCTATCACTACTGGTAAAATGTGTATAAATTAAAATAATTTGAAATGGCCTTAAAAAGCACTAAGATTAGAAAATAGCCTGCATTCTTAATGATATAAATTTTTAAAGAGACTGATAGCCTTTATAGGTATCAGCTTATATTCCTCGCGGTTTCGCTTATGCTAATCTGCCCCTTGGATTATCGATATGGTAGAAAAGAGATGAAAGAAATCCTCAGCGAGGAGCAAAGATTGAGAGCACAGCTTAGGGTTGAAGGTTCCTTAGCACTAGCTCATGCTGAGATTGGTAATATCCCGAAGGAAGATGGTGAGCTTATCGCAAAAGTATGTTCTTCTGGTGAGATCAGTCTTGAGCGTGTAAAAGAGATTGAGAAGCAAACCAAACATGATGTAATGGCTATGGTTAAGGCCATAACTGAGAGAGCGGGGAAGGCGGGTAAATACGTTCACCTTGGCGCCACTTCTAACGATATCGTGGATACTGCTATGGCGCTTCAAATCAAACAGGCATTATGGCTCATTGAGCAAGATATCAAAAACCTGATAAATATCCTGGTTAAGTTAGCGGAATGCCACCGAGATACCTTGATGGTGGCACGTACACACGGACAATTCGCCATACCCACTACATTTGGATTTAAAATTGCTGGGTACGTTAGTGAGATGTTACGCTTTTTAGATAGATTGAATGAACTTAAGCCAAGAGTAATCGTAGGAAAGATGTCAGGCGCGGTTGGAACAGGTGCTGGATTCGGTCCAAACTTCTTCAAAATCCAAGATTTGGTCATGAAGGATTTAGGATTAGAAGTGGAGGAAGTGGCAACTCAGATTGTATGCCGAGACCGATATGCTGAGCTAGCATCGTTTTTAGCCCTTCTATGTACCGCATGCGAACGTTATGCTACCGAAGTTCGAAATCTCCAAAGAACGGAAATCGGGGAGGTAATGGAGGCATTTGACGAAAAAAATCAGGTGGGATCGAGCACTATGGCGCAGAAGCGAAATCCCGCTCTCTCCGAAAATTTGTGCGGTCTGGCTAGAATTGTAAGAGGATTTGTTTCAGCTGCCTATGAAGATATGATCCTGTGGCATGAACGCGACTTGACCAATTCGAGTGCCGAGCGATTTATTATTCCGCATATGTTTGTTTTAGCTGACGACATTCTTATAAAAACTGCCGAGATCTTCGAACATTTAAAGGTAAACAAAGAAAAGATGTTATTAAACTTGGAATCATCCAGAGGGATGATAATGTCTGAAGCTGTAATGCTCGCGCTTGTGTCCAAAGGAATGGGTAGGCAGGATGCCCATGAGGTCATAAGGAAAGCGACTTTAAATGCAGAAAAAAAAGGCGAGGATTTAAAGAAGGTCCTTATGAGAAGCAAGATTGTAAGGAAATATTTAAATCCTAAAGAATTGGACAAAATTATGGATTAT
>JAVYMA010000033.1 GCA_038740345.1 Methanomassiliicoccales archaeon | reverse complement strand
CCCAGCCTTAAAGTCATGTCGATGGCTTTCTTAGTCAGGGATAGTGACAATCCTATCATCTGGAGAGGACCTATGAAAATGGGAGCCTTGAGGCAGTTCGTTGCTGATGTGCGATGGGGTGATCTAGATTATCTAATCGTGGACCTTCCTCCAGGTACTGGCGATGAGCCCTTAACTATCGCGCAACTCATGCCTAATGCGGATGGGATGCTTGTCGTTACCACGCCTCAGGACGTTGCATTATTGAACGCACGCAAATCTATAGGATTTTCTCGGCAATTAAAAATGCCAATATTGGGAATCATCGAGAACATGAGCGGTTTGCGATGCCCTCATTGTGGCAAAGAAATAGACCTATTCAAAAGGGGTGGAGGAGAACGGGCAGCAACAGAATTAGGTGTCAAATTCCTGGGAAGCGTGCCTATAGATCCTAAAGTGGTTGTTTCCGGTGATGAGGGGGTTCCCGTAGTCTTAAGTGACAGCGAATCTCCAGCGGCTAAGGCTTTCAATACTATAGTCGATAAGATAATAGACATGACAACAAAGGAGAAAGGATAATTAATGAAAATCTTGATTAGTTCTACAGGTCCTGGGCTGGATTTTCTAATCGATGAAGAGTTTGGTCATGCAGAATATTTTATTGTAATAGACCCAGAAACTATGGAGTTCGAAGCGGTGAAGAATGTAGGTCATGATGCTGAGATAGGGGCAGGCATCTACGCCGCCGAACAAGCAGCCAAATTAGGTGTTTCGGCCGTCCTGACCGGATGGGTTGGACCCCATGGTCAAGAGGTTTTAGCGAAGCACAATATCCGAATAATCATGGATGAGGAGGGGACGGTCAGAGAGGCCGTGGAGCGATATAAAAGAAAATTTTTAAGAAAATTGGAATAATATTTAAATGAAATCAAGATCTAAGGTCGAATTAAAATGTAATTAAAATTTATTTGTATATTTGTAAGAATTTATTGTTAATTATTAACTAAAAGTTATTACCGAATAGTATATCATTATTAAAAATTCAGTCATCTTTCGAAATTCGAAAATGATTAACTATTATTCGACAAATATCGTATATTGTTTAACAAAACATTATAAAGAGAATGGATTGTATGGTTGGCCCATGCGGAGGGATAACGCCATAACGCCCTTAAAAAAGGGGCGATCGTTGTGGGCTAAGAAGACCCGCTTTTTTCCCTCGATAAAAAAGTGCGGGTTGAGAAGAACGAAGGCTGAACCGGGTATATACATTCCCAGTGTATGCCTTGAAACAATTGAGTGCGATTTGCAGGGCAAGAATGATCTACCTGTGAGGTGAAAGGTTTGGCAACAAATGGATACAAGATTCTATTGCCAACGGATGGCTCATATCCAGCCATCGCGGCTACTGTAAGAGCTATAGAAATGGCAAAGGACCGAAAGGCCAAACTCATCATTTTGCATGTAAATGAACCTATTACTCCAGCCGGAATGGAACGAATTGCTGAAGAATCGGTCTTGATGAGAACCGCCGGCATCGATGGTGTAGCATATGCCAAGGATGTGGCCGCTAAGGCTGGAATTCCGACTGAGGTCATAATTCGCGAAGGGGCCGTTGTAGGTGAGATTATTCGAACTGCCACAGAAAAGCAGGTCGATATAATCGTGATGGGTTCGTCTACCATCAAAGGATTACCTGGGCTATATCTAGGAAGCGTATCACGCGGTGTTATCAAGGAGGCGCCGTGCGATGTTGTGGTGGTTAAGCTCACAGAGGATGAGATGAAGAAAGCGGTTCAATTAGCTCAGGAAATTGCTGCCGCTATGAAGCGTCCTGCTGTGAAATTCGATATAAGCGATATCACTTCCCTGAAGAAATTCAAGGTAGGGATAGGTCTGCTTGTAGTCTATTCCATTACCTACATCATATTCACAGTATTGGGAACATTCGTGAAGAACCCTGATAGCCCACAAGGTTTGTCGTTTTTCAGCCTGCAGATGTTTGGTATGAACCTTGGGGTAATCTTCGGAATGGTCGTGATATTCATGGCCATAATAATGGCAGTGGCTTTCAATTGGTATGCTGGCCGGTCAGAAAACGGAGAGGGGGGTGAGTGATTGGCCTACGAATTTAAGCCCGTAGCATTTGGCCTCTTTGTGCTTATTACTGCGATTACTTTGGTCATATCGATATATGCCGCTAGGAGAGTGAGGACAGCAGGGCATTACTATGTCGCTGGAGGCGGAGTTAAATGGTTCGTTAATGGCATAGCTTTCGCTGGAGATTATCTAAGTGCGGCCTCCTTCCTTGGCATAGCAGGTCTGATAGCCTTCTCAGGATACGATGGTTTCATGTATGCTATCGGTTTCCTTGCTGGATGGATCATTGCGTTATTCCTCATTGCTGAGCCTTTACGCAAGATTGGCAAGTACACCTTCGGAGATGCTCTCGCAGCAAAATTCAAAGACAGAAGAGTTCGCCTTATGGCATCCATTTCTGCCATAGTAGTTAGCGTTTTCTATCTGATACCACAAATGGTGGGTGCCGGTAGCATAATACAACCACTTCTAGGACTTGAATATGAATTAGGAGTCTTGATCGTGGGGCTTGTAGTGGTCCTGATCGTGGCGGCAGCAGGAATGGTTTCAACTACCTGGGTGCAGTTTATAAAAGGCTTCCTACTGCTGTTCGCGGCTCTTGGCCTCACCATAGGAGTGCTCTATGTGGCAGGAATGGGACCGATAGAATTCATTGGCCATTTCGTCAATAATCCCTCGATCACTGTCCCGACCGCAGACGGAGGTCAGAAAATATACGCAGGAGAAGCTTTCATGTCACCAGGTATAAAATATAAAGACCCGTGGGACTTCGCCTCTCTTGCTTTGGGTCTAATCCTTGGAACGGCTGCTCTGCCTCACATTTTAATAAGGTATTACACTGTGCCAAAACCTTCAGACGCTAGGAAGTCCACTGTGGTGGCCATCATTGCCATAGGGACTTTTTATGCCCTGGTATTATTCCTTGGGCTGGGTGCTAACTACTTCCAGACATTAGATCCTACCAATCAGAACCTCTCAGCGCCGCTTCTTGCCGAACACATAGGTGGAGAGGTTTTCTTTGCCGTAATCTCATCCATCGCTTTCGCTACCATTCTCGGGACAGTATCAGGTCTTATAATGGCAGCTTCGGGGGCTATTGCCCACGATATATACACTGAATTCATGGGCAAAAGGGGAGATGACAGGAAGACACTTAGAGTCTCAAAGATCACAGCTATAGCCGTAGGATTCCTGGCCATAATTCTAGGCATAGTAATGAAAGGGCAAAATGTGGCCTTCCTTGTTGGTCTTGCGTTCGCCATAGCTGCCTCAGCCAACATACCCGCGCTTATCTGCATGCTGTTCTGGAAGAGAACTACTTCCCAAGGCGTGATAGCTGGCATTTTGGTAGGTCTTGTTCTGTCCATAGGGCTCATATTTGTAAGTCCAACATTTATGGGCACAGAGGAAGCCCTCTTCAGCCTTTACAACCCCGGTATAATATCGATTCCAGTGGGCTTTGCCGTCACGATAGGAGTGTCACTTTTGACAAGCAAGAGCAATTCACGTGATGAGAAGGAATCAAATGTAAAGGGTTGAGTGAAAACCTCTTATCTTTATTCATATTTTTTAAATTTTATAGCTACAGCTACATTTAATGAACATCATTATTATGCCTTGATTCTCATGAGAATAGATGAGGATCCAGCATTTCGCTGTCCATGTGACCGTCAAATAATCCCTGCAATACGTCCTTACTGCCGCATTTAGGGCAATTTCGCGGCTGAGGCTTTCCGAAGGGGATTTCCCAATAATGGCCGCAATCCGCGCATTCGAACAGTCTCATGAAGTACATCTATTTTCACCTCCTTTTGTTTTATTAAAATCAATTACTAAAATCATAGGAAAAAGCCTAGCTTCAAACCTATCTAGCCCCTTAATTAATGAAGGCTTAATTACTACCCTATTGCGCCGAAGGTAGAATCTTTGATGGGGCAAGCCTAACGCCTCCTCTTTTTTTATATATTTTTTGGCCTCTATCACTATTAAAACATTTTAGAAAGATACTTCATTTTCGATGAAATTCATATGCCTCGAGCAGAAGCTTCGCTGACTAGAGGAAGAGTTAAGTCTGTTAAATTTCTTAAGACTTCAGAGAAGGCCTCTAGCTCTCATCTGATCCTCTGAGATCGTTCCGAACTGTAATGGCACCGTGACTGGCGCTTTTGGCTCAGGGTTTCTCATTGGATTCGGTCCTATCTCCATTATCTTTGATATGAATTCTTCCACATTTTTTTGGAAGAGCTCTGGCTCATCAGAATCCACATAAAGAGTCTGGAATCTCCCTTCGTCAAACCCAAGCTGCTTAATCACGCTGGTCAGCAAAGCCATGCGCCTGTTAGTCCTAACGCTCCCAACTTCATAATGGCATCGCCCAGGCTTTCCAGCTAAAATAAGCACGCCATCAGCCCCCCTGGACAAAGCCCTCATAACCCATTCAGGATCCACTCTTGCCGAACACATGGTACGTATGACTTTAAAATAAGGTTTTAATTGAAGTCTCTTAATCCCAGCTAGATCTGCCGCTTTATAAGAGCACCAATGACACGCAAAAACCAAAATGTTAGGAAAATTCTCTACTTCCTCACTAACAGGAGGTGTTATAACATCAATCATCGCAGTCATTTCTGCATTAGAGAACCTATTTTGATCCATTGCCGCACTAGGGCAGGCAGCAACGCATGCTCCGCAACCTTCACATATTGATGTGTTTACAGAGGCGATTCGATGACCAGGCCTATTAGAGGCTTCCAGCATCTTTATCGCACTTACGCGACATGTCGCCTGACATACGCCACAACCTGAGCATCTATCTTCAAGGACCTTGACCTTGGTCCCTTCGCTGATATTCTTTGCAGCGCCAAGCTTAGATATAGCCATTAATATTTGATCTCTGGCTTTCCTAGTGACGTCTTTAATCGAAGATGAGTGCATCCAAGCACATTGCTCTCGAATATTGGACATCTCGACCATGTAAGGCGATAGACCTGCTTTTGCCGCCGCATTCTCGAAATCTTTCAAATATAGGAGAGGAGAGCAGGCTGCTATCACTATACGATCCAATCTTTCTTTCTCGATGGTCTGTTGGATATCTTGAAGGGCTTCCACGTGGCATAAGAAATTTCTTCTGACAACTATGGCAACACCTGTCATAGCGCGGGTTTCTTCCTCCAAACTTTTTAGGTCCAAGGTTGTTTCTATCGCCCCATTGCACGAACAAATGAATACTCCTATCCTGTTGTTAATAGCATTATTAATCAGTTCAGTCCCTCCCCAATCCTGTGTCATTTTCTATAGGCTACTTTATAAGCCATGGCGTTAGGCCATTCCATCGATCGGGTATTTATTATGAACTGCCGATGCTTCGACGATGGTGAAGGAAGCATATTCTACATGGATAAAAATCAAACTATACTCGACATATTATTCAGGTGGAATAACAATACCCGCGAGAAGGTGCACAGTTTGAAGATAGTGGCCATTAATGGAAGCCCTCGCATCAAAGGTAATACATCAAATATGATACGCGAGAGCTTGAAGGATGCTGAAGCACTGGGGAACGATGTCTATTATTTCGATCTCGCGAATATGGCAATAAACGATTGCAAGGCATGTATGAAATGCAAGAAAGACAGGGGATGCTCTCAGCAAGATGATATGACAAGAATATACCCTCTAATTGAAGATGCTGACGTTCTTGTCCTAGGCTCTCCTATTTACATGGGTGATGAGACCGGCCTAATGAAATGCTTTATAGACAGACTTTACTGTTTTTTAGTACCTAATGAAAAAAAGAATGGGCTAATGTCCACTTTACGCGCTGGCAAAAGAGCTTTAGTAATCTTCACTTGTCAAATGCCCAATGGAGCCACCCTCTATAATTATATCTCAGTGCGATATTTTAACCTGTTTATCAACATGCTTGGATTTGAGGATATTCGAACTTATATCATTGGAGGAGCCAATCCCGCTCAAGAGCTTGCGTTAACGCCGCAAGCCATGGCAGTTTTACCTGAATGTCGAAGGTTTGTAACCAATAAATGAGAGAAGATGACATGCCACGACAAGGACTCTACGCCTGTCCATATTGCGGAGGGCGAACATTAGAACCCACTCAGCTCATTTCTGGGCCTTTGGTGACTGTTGACAATTGGGATGGAAGTTACAGATGTTTGGAGTGCCGAAAAGTAGCCGTTCCCCTATATTTTCGAAGCGCGGAGGAATGGGTGCTATTCAGGCAGGAACGAAGCAGAAGGGCGAGCTTTGAGGAGGAGCGAAGGTTTTTGCATATTCCTATCGTCCCAGTTGATACTAGGCAGTTACTTGGTCAAACAGGCTTCGACATTCCCTTGATAAAGGTTGTTGAAGTGGTATCTGTGCGCTGGGGAAAAAACGGTTATGAGCGAACAAATTACGCAGAGAGCTTCGAGCGATATTGGCGCGTTGTCTCAGGAAGCCGCTACCAAAGCCAGCAAATAATGCTGATGGATCTCGCGGGCATATCACAAGGAAGACCGAATTTCAAAGTATTACGCGATTTAGTCAAAAGCAAATACGAAATATGGCTGGACTTAGGCATTAGAGACATCCACGATGTCTTCGATGCCTTTTCCTTAGAGGCGTATAAAGCATTAGTAGCGACCTCTGTTGCCTCATCCATCCACCTTTTTGAAGAGGTTTATTCGATTTCTGATCGATGCGTTCCTCTGGTGCAAATAAATAATGATGTGATTTGGGGCAAAAATGGAGCTGGCCCAAAGAGGTTAGAGGATGCGCTTGACGAATTAAAAAGGTTAGGATTCGAAGAGGTGGCGCTTATGGACTTGTCTGCTTTGGGAACTAATAAAGGTATTTCCGAAGAATTGATAGAAAGAGCGAAGGGATTCGTGCCTCAGATCTACTATGGGGGCGGGGTTCTAGAGAGTGATCTCGAATGCTTGAAGCGCCATGAGCTTGCTGGAGCATTTTTGGAGCCTTTCACGCCTATAATAAAAGATTTAATCGTTAGGGATGATCCTGAGACCATATCAGAGGCCCCCACTGGTGATTTTACCACCATAAGGAATATAAATAAATACACTGCAATCGATTAAAATTATTAAAATGAGAATGGTAAGTCGTATTCTTAATTTAACTTGAATATTATGAGAATGTTAAGTCAAATTATTTAATTAACGAACCAACCTAACAAAGTAATTGATAAAGCAACGAAAAAAGGAGGCAAATGACGGCGAAAATATTAGTGGTGGATGATGAGCTTGGGATACGTAATGTAATCACCTCGCTACTAAAAGAGAAGGGCTATCAAATTTCTACTGCAGGTACGGGGGCAGAGGCGCTAAGGCTCCTAAGCAATGAATTCTTCAATGTCGTCATCCTCGACATAATCCTTCCAGATATGACTGGAACCCAATTATTGGAAAAAATAGAGCGTTCATCACCCGATTCTGAGGTGATTCTCATAACTGGTCATGCCTCATTAGATACCGCGATCCAAGCCTTAAGGAAAAGGTCTTTTGATTATATTCAGAAACCTTTCAAACTAGGACAATTACTAGAAACTATTGAAGGAGCTCTGGAGCATCAACGCCTCACCCTTGAGAATCGCAAAATGCTTGAACAGCTCAAATTCTTAAATAATATCAATTCGCAAATCATGAAAACGTTAGAGCTTGATTCAATTCTGAAGCACATTCTTTATTTGAGTATGAATTTTTTCCGAGCAGATTCTGGCGCTATCTATCTGCGAAATGGAACAGAATGGAAGTTGAGACAATATTCTGGTGTCACTAAGCGATTCGTCAATGAATTCGGTTCTCTTTCCCCCGAGCATCCTATCATCAGAGACGCTATGAGTGGGAAGGTGAGTGTTACTCAGGGAAACAATGGTTATGCAGGGAGCTCTTGGGCCTCCATTCCTCTACTTTACCTAGAGCAGCCGTTGGGAGTAATGATATTGACTGCGAAAACAGGGAAGCGATTTGATGAGGAGGACAGACGCCTTCTATCCATTTTAGGTATCCAGACAGGTTCTTACATATACAATTCCTTACTTTTCTCGCAAGCAGAAGAGACTCGTTCTTATCTAGAAGGATTTGTGCGCAATTCGGCCGAAGCCATAATTACATATTCCCTGGATGGTAAAATCCGCACCTGGAACGATGCTGCCAGGCGCACCTATGGTTATAGCGAGTCCGAAGCCATCGGACGATACCTTATCATAGTACCAGAAAACCGATTGGAGGAAATGCGGGAAATTATGACCAAGGTAGGCAATGGAGAGGTCGTTGATTATCACGAAACCATTAGGCGCAGGAAAGACGGTACTCTGATTCCTGTTCTCGCCACCTATTCTCCTGTACGAGATTCTACAGGAAAGGTCATAGGGATATCCTCGATTTCTCGAGACATGTCGCTTCTGCGCCGAATAGAAGAGGAGCAGGTCAGAGGTCAGATTTCTGGAGCAAAGGTAAAAGTTAGAGAAGTTTTAATCGATATGGTGCCGCTCTTGATGAAGCTGCCTTTTCCTGAAGAAGAACGGAAATACATAGTCAGCAAAATTTCGCAGCGCTTAGAGGAGAGTCTTTATGATGAATATTTCGCAGGTAAGGAGAGTGTGGACCTCCAAATAATGGGAGAAGGTGTTGCCAGAGTTCTAAATGATCTGGGAGGAGATTTTTCGTATCAATTGGAAGGGGACGAAGTTATCATCCAGGGTAGAAAATGCCCTTGGAATAATCAATTCAAGCGCAATCCCATCGCCTGTTCCTTAACCAAAGCTATAGCCCTTCGTTTCGCGAATAGGTCTTGGGGTGCGGCCAGAGTACAACTCACACAAAGTCTAGCTAATAAAGATGATTGCTGCAAATTAACCATACGTAGAATATTGTGATGGCAGAAAGTTTGATATCATTGGCAATGGCGTAGCAATCCCTAATGCCGAATGTTCCAATTCTAATAATCTCATTACTTGCCGCCGCTTTCCTCCCGCCCATTATCTATATGATTGTTGTCCGCAACACCGAAACTTGTCGAAGGGAGCCGTGGTCTGCATTAATATGGACCTTCTTTTATGGTGCCACGGTGGCAGTCATTCTGGCAGTAATTCTGGAAGGGATTGCTATCTTCATTTTATATAATGAATTCAGTCCACTTGCCACTGGCTTTTGGAACTTTGAGCCTTTTGATCCGACGTTGGAGACTCTAATAGTGGCTGTAATGATTGCTCCCCTTGTCGAGGAGGTTGTGAAGGCAACAGGAGTGCCCAAGCTTAGGTTATTGGAAATAGAAGACGGTTTGATTTATGGCGCGGCGGCGGGATTAGGATTTTCGGCCACAGAAAACCTGCTTTATTTAACCACCGCTTTATTGGAAGGGGTCGATGTGTTTATCGCCACTGCCATTTTACGCTCCATAACCTCTACCGTTTTGCATGCCTCCGCCACTGCCATCGCGGGTTATGGGATTGCATTGACAATCTTTTTGAGATATAGAGGTCAGAAGGTAAGTTGGCTGCCTTTCCTTGGTGTAGCTATCCTTCTGCACGCTTTATTCAATTTTTTTGCGTCCTTGGGAGAGTTTGTATCCTTAGATCCTACTCTATTCGCTTTGATGGGGCTCTTGCTAGCCTTCTCGCTCTCGAGTTCAGCCTTCATCTTCATGAGGCGGAGAATTAGGGAGCTTGACGCAGCCACGATTTGCATACCATGAATCAACCAATCCTAGATAGGTTAAAAGTCATGTTCTGACCTAAGCGCCTAGCACTCAACAAATAATCAGGTCTCGACCTCACCTCTCCTTTCTTCTCCACGCCAGCCACTAACAGTTCACCCTGAAAGGTGATTCCTATTCCGGAGAAGAATGCTCTTATCTCCGACTGTGCGTTGCGGAAAACCGCTTTATGATCCCCTCCAACTAGTATGAGGCCCCCATATCGAACACCTTCTACTTTCCTATTCAGCAGCCGCTCGCGAGCCCAGAGACATTGGCACCTATCCATCATACATTTGACGATGCAGCTAGGCCCAGAGAAATATATGGGCGAAGCAATTAAAATTGCGTTAGCTTCTTGCAATATTTTGTAAATCAATGTCATGTCGTCGCGCAGAACACACTCTCCTGTCTCAAGACAGGAATTGCAACCTTGGCACGGCGTTATGTGCAAATCGCAAAGAGAAATTTTTTGCGTTTTGGCACCGGACTGAAAAGCACCATCTAGACACTCATCTAGCAGAACATCACAGTTGCCTCCACGTCGTGGGCTTCCTAAAATCCCTACGACTAGATTCATGGATTCCTATCCTCAAGTTTCATTTTGTGGGGCAGTTTGCCAAATTTTCTCGAATGCGATCCTTCAAGATCTCATAGTATTGGAAAGTCTTTACAACATAATCACAGGCGCCTACGCGCATGGCTTCAAAGCTAAGATCAGGGTCATCATAAGCGGATACGAAGATTATCGGAACTTTAAGACCTAATGGCTTGATCTTCTTGAGTAAATCAATGC
>JAVYMA010000032.1 GCA_038740345.1 Methanomassiliicoccales archaeon | reverse complement strand
GTGTTGAGGACAATTCTCTTCAATCCCGGAACCTTCGACAGATCAGGGATATGGACCTCTCTCAGCCATCGTTCATATTCCACCTGAGTTATCCCCGGCATAATATCATATCCCAAAATCGCCTTAACCATTTCCTCTTCTCCCTATCTGAGATGCCATTCATTTTTATCCTTTTTATCCTTGTTGCAGTTTTTTACATGACCTCCCTGATTTTGCAGTCTGAAGATATGTTTTTTTTGTGACGCCTTTCAAAAAACAACCTAAACATAAGTCAAACTTTTTGCCTACATCTTCTGGTTTAGCAATCGCTTTGGTTCTTTGATCGAGAACGCCGAAAACTTAAGGTTACGGCATCCCTTTGATTCGGGAGTTTGGGGAATAGAAAGGTTCAACACGTACCTTTTCTGTCCATCCCTCATAGTAACGAATCACGTGGCCCTTCAACTCATCCATCATGGCAATGAGCGTAGTCTCTTGGGATGTAGGGGGACGAGAGGCAGCTTCTCGCAAACGTGTGGCTAAGGCTTCTTCATCAACTGTTGTCACTTTACCTTCCTGAACTACTACTCGTCCATTCACAATGACTGTATCCACATGCCGTCCCTTCCCTCTATAGAGAAGTACTTCTAAGGGATCATGCTCTGAATTAACAAACGGATAGCACATCTCATCGTAATTAATTAGAACTAGATCAGCGTAGCAACCTGGTTCCAGTCGTCCCAGTACGTCTCCATAGCCGAGCAAATGAGCACTGTTCTCAGTTGCCATTTGAAAAACTCGACGTGGTAGGAGATAGGGAGAATCTAGCTCCAAGGAGGAAATACGATGTAGGAGGAAACAGACCTTCATCTCTTGAATCATATCATCGTCGTCATTTATCGATTTGCCATCGAGCCCCAACCCTACCTTCACCCCTGTCTCGATCATATGAAATACCGGTGCAATACCATTGCGAACTCTAAGGTTGCAAGATGGGTGATGGGTTACTCCAGTTCCAGTTTTTGCCATCAACTCTATGTCACTTGCGGTCGGCCAGACACAGTGTCCGATGACAAGACGTGGCCCCAAAAAGCCAATTTCGTCCATGTACTCGATAAGTGTCTTTCCTAAATACTTCAGACCATATATTTTCTGGAAGATTGATTGCATTGCATGAATATGGATTGGAGTTCTTAAACGATCGGCCGCTTTACGAATTTCCTGCAGGAGTTCCTTCGTACACCACTGAGGTGCTAAAGGTCCGAATCCGATCCGGCTCATGGGACCATCATACCGTGCATGAAGGCTTGATACTGCGTCAACATAGTTTGTCCCACTGACCCCCCCCCTTGAAGGCACGGATATGAGGAACTGTTTGAGTTTATCTGGAAGGCTATTAAGAAATTTCTCATTGTCTCCATAAACGAAGGGGTTACTATTTCTGATTGCAGGATTAAACTGAACCCTCAGTCCCGTATCTCTATAGGCACGAAGAGCTTCTTCAAATTCGTTTTCATAGTCGTCTGGGTTTTTCAAAATGTGATTATGCATGGTGGTAGTAACTCCCGACTTGAGAAGCCTCACCGCAGAAAATGCCACATCATCATAGGTCGAGATGGGAATATACTTTCGGGTGTCAAAAAGCCATGACTCGAGCGTATTATCAAGGGCACCCCGCTGAAAATCCGTTAGTCCTCTCCCGTGACTATGACCATTTACGAGGCCGGGGATCAAGAGGAACTCGTCACCTCCGAGTTCCTCCACCCCACGATACTGCTCTGCCAGGATAGAGTAAAGTCCTACATCAGCAATCGTGTTACCTGCTATAGCAACGGCTCCATCTCTTATTGGCTCACAGTCGTAACCAGGGACAACCCATCGAGCCCTGATGAGGGCTGTTACTTTAGCCATATATCCTCCATGAATCCGGACCAAAAGTCCAAAACATGATTGGAACGAAACGGTCTCGGTAGCCTCCAAAGGCTTTGTTTGCTCCCTTACAACCCCAAGTATAATTTCTTAATATGGGGATTACCCAGTAGCTCCTGTCCTGTCCCGGAAAGGGCAATCCTACCTTCTTCGAGCACAAAGGCACGATTCGAAATCGCTAGTGCATGCGATACATTCTGTTCGACAAGAAATATTGTAATCCCATCAGCATTGATTTCCCGGACCACTCTAAAAAGATCTTCCACAACCAACGGGGCAAGTCCCATAGAAGGTTCATCTAGAACCAGTAGGCTAGGTAATGACATCAATCCGCGGGCCACAGCTAACATCTGCTGCTCGCCACCTGACAACGTCCCAGCCGCTTGCTTTCTCCGATCCGCTAAGATAGGAAACATCCTCATAGCTCTCTCGAGGGATTCCCGTCGGCGAGACTTCGGCTTCTTAAGATATGAGCCCATGATGAGGTTTTCTTCGACCGTAAGCATTGGGAAGATCCGGCGCCCTTCAGGAACTTGTATAAGCCCCATGGCTACTCGCATATGGGGTGGCATGTGAGTAATATCTATATCCATGAAACGAATTGAACCCTTTGTTACCGGCACAACCCCTGAGATTGCATTCACAGTTGTACTTTTTCCTGAAGCATTGCTGCCCAGTAGAGATACAATCTCTCGCTCGTTAGCATCTAAGGTGACTCCTCGTAGAACCTGCACTTGAGCGTATAAGACTTCAATGTTATCAATGACCAGCAATGTGAACTCCTTTTCCTAAATAGGCCTCAATGACATTTATGTCCTCGCACACTTCTTGCGGGGTTCCTTGTGCGATACATATACCATGATTAAGAACGAGGATGCGATCACTAAGACCCATAATAACTCGCATGTGATGCTCAATAATAAGAAGAGAAATACCTTTTTCACGAACCCTACGTACTAGCTCGATGATATCCCCTTGTTCTTTAGGATTGAGCCCTGCCATCACTTCGTCAAGAAGCAGCAATTTGGGTTGGGTTCCCAAAGCCCTTGCAAGCTCTAGCTTCTTTCTGTCGGGAGGAGTCAGACTACTGGCAGGCTGGAGTGCTTTCCTATCAAGGCCTACAAATTGCAGGATTTCCCACGCACTCTGCTCCGTTTCCTCAACGTTAGTACATCGGTTGTAACAGCCCACAGCAACATTTTGTAAAGTAGTAAGGTGACTAAAAGGCTTCACAATTTGAAAGGTTCTCGTGATTCCCAACTTGCAAATCATGTGGGTGGGCATACCTACAAGAGAATGACCTTGGAATTCGATTTTGCCTGCGTCGGGACGGACAAATCCGGTTATCAGATTGAAGAGAGTTGTCTTTCCTGCACCGTTGGGCCCGATAATTCCTAGGATTTCACTTGGCTTGACTTGGAATGACACTCCCGATATTGCCTTGAGGCCTCGAAAGGATTTAGATACCGATTCAACGTTCAAAATAGACCCAGTACTCACGGTTAATATCCTCTTCTAAGCACTGTGGAAACAACTTTTCTTGCTATACCCATAATTCCATTAGGAAGAAACATAATTACTAAAATTAGGATAACTCCATATATCATGAGGTAAACACCACTGTAGGACTGAAAAGCGAGGCGGGTAATTTCTGAAAGAGGGGTAAGAAGCACGGAGCCAAGGAGTGGTCCCAAAACGGTCCCTGGCCCTCCAATTATGGGTCGGAGCATAATTTCTACAGAATTAACAACTCCAAAAGTTGAGTCAGGATCTATGTATAAAAGGTATTGGGCATACAACGTTCCTCCTATAGCGGTTAGGCCTGCACTGATGGCCATAGCTATCATCTGGGCCCTGAAGGTATTGACACCAAGAGCTTCAGCTGCATCCACATCCTCTCTTGTTGCGAGGAAGTAAAGCCCAAGTCGGCTTCTCTCAATCCTCCATGCCAGATATAGTGCTCCCGTCATCATCCACAGCGAGATAAGGTAGTAGGGTTCCTTCTTCACAAACTGCATAAGACCAGGAGTATTCCCTTTCAGAGGAATTGATATTCCCAGAGCGCCTCCTACCCAACTCCAGCCCGTGGCCGTCATATGGAAAATCTCAGCAAATGCAAGCATGATTAACGCAAAATAAGGGCCTCTAAGACCATAACGAAAACTAAGGAACCCTATGAAGCACCCCAAAACAATGCCAGCAGCGCAAGAAAAAAAGATTCCGATCCAAGGAGTCAATGTAAGACGGATAAAGAGAAGAGAGGAAACGTAAGCACCTAGCCCGAAAAACAAAGAGTGGCCAAAAGAAAATTGTCCCACGTATCCCCCGAGCACATTCCACCCCTGCCCCATTAGTGTAAAAAGAAAAATCATTATCATAATGTGTTGAATGCCCGGGAAAACCCAAGGCAGCACATGAAGCCCTGCCAGAATGGCAATGATGGCGAACCAAGTTTTGCGGCTAAGTTCGCGCCGCAGGTACTTATCCATTTCCCCTCCCAAACAGACCCGTTGGTTTAAAGAGCAGGATGATGATGAAAATACTAAAGGATATGATCGATTTCATTGCTCCTGGCAGGAACATTGCCCCCACACTATCTGCCAGCCCAATGATTAATCCCCCAATGAATGCTCCCAGCATATTCCCCATTCCTCCGAGAACGACCACTACAAAGGCTGTAATGACGAAAAGCCAGCCCACATAGGGATACACGGGAATAAAGGGGGTGATAGCCGCACCAGAAACGCCCGCACAGGCAGCACCAATTCCGAAGGTGACGATGTAAATACGCCGAATATTTACCCCCATAAGAACTGCTCCTATTGGTTCCTCGCTGGCAGCTCGGATTGCTCTCCCTAAGTCAGTTCTGGTAAGAATAAGGTAAAGAATGCCAGCGAGGACCATTGCAAAAACAAAAGCTAGGAGTCGGACTAGGGAAATTGAAACATCGCCAATATGGAAATTAATCTCCCCGTAAAAGGTTTTCATCATTCTATAATCAGGCGACCAAACGAAAACAGCAAAGTTCTCCATAAACAGAGAGACGCCTAGCGTCAACAGTAATTGATTATGTTCGGGTGCATTAAGAATAGGGTTAATAAGGAATTTCTGAATGCTGGCACCAATTAAGAACAGTGCGCCGAGTGAGACGAGAATAGAGAGATAAGGATCGATTTTAAATAAAGTAACGGTCCAATAGGAGGCGTACATGCCAAGCATGATAAGAGATCCATGCGCAAAATTGACCACTCGCATAACCCCGAAAATGAGCGTTAAGCCTATTGCCATAAGGCTGTAAACGCCTCCTATCAAGAGACCATTTAATAACGACTCAATAACAAAAGAAACTGTCATGGCATTAGATCCCGTAAACGTTCCAGCGTGCACCCAGCGAGATGCCACCTAGCGCTGACGCCTTTGTTACATTGGCTGTGGAAATACGAACTTAGCCTCAGAATATATATCGGGCCAAACAACAACGATCTTGCCCCCGAGAATCTGCATCATCGTTGCTTGTGCATTCACATTCTGTCCATCCGGACCGAACACTATGGGTCCCTGGGGCAAAATATGCTCTTTGAGATTAGTCTTCGCAAGAGCTTCTCTGACTGCCTCCCTTTTGGTAGATTTCGCCCTTTCAAGGGCATCAGCAAGGACATATATGGGCTGATAGGCGAACACTGTAGAGGGTCCCATCTCCGTTCCATAAACCTCCTTGTAACGCGCAAACGCTCTCTTGGTTAATGGACTCCTTGGATTGGCGCGATAGTTACCATCCATCACATGCTCAGTGAGGCTGCCCAACTCATCCACGAATTTTGGGTGTGTAAAAGCCCCGTTTCCACATCCTATAATCCCTTTCGCTTTTACCCTCATATCCCTTATCGTCTTTAGGACACGGACACCGTCTCCGAAATACCCCGTCGCCATAATCACATCAGCCCCTGATGCTTTTATTTTGCCCACTTCCGTAGAAACATCAGCTGCCCTGGGAGAATAAGGAATCTTTGCTATAACCTCCATCCCGTATTTTGGAGCGTGCTTTACCACATGGCCAGACAAGGAAACGCCAAAAGCTGTATCATCGTGGAGGTAAGCGATTGTCTTTACAGATTCGCTTGATACTTTTGCGATTTCGCTGATGTATTTGACGGTTTGCGAAGCCATCTGTTCAGCACTGGGTTGCACGCGAAAAGTGTACTTGAAACCCCGAGCCGTAACTTCATCAGCAACGGCGACAGTGACAACAAAAGGTATTTCGTGCCTTTCCGCTTGTTGGGAAGCTACTATTGTTACGGCGGATTGATAAGCTCCCATGATAGCCACCACACCCGCTCTTTGAAGACGCTCTACAGCTGAAACCGCTAATTCCGGTTTTCCCTCACTATCCGCGTCAAGGAGTTTCAGTTTAGCCCCACCTAACGATTTAATCCCTCCAGAAGCGTTTATTTCATCAACTGCCAATTGGAGACCCTTCTTGAGTTCCTGCCCATCAAAAGCCAGAAAACCAGACAATGGGTGGATGTGGCCGATTAATATTTCTTTGGGTTCCGTTGCCCTCAATACATATGGGAACCCGATCGTACCGGCTACGGCAGCAGTGCCAGCCACAGCCGTTCCCTTAATAAACTCCCTACGTGTCAACTTTTTCCTTTTGTTGGATAGCATCGCACACCTCCTTTGTTAATTTGTTTCTTAACACTTTTACCATCCAATCCCCTGCGGAAAGACACTAATAGCTATGGGGCATCACCTAATTGTAAACTCTGTTATGTCAAGCTCCAAAGCTTGTTCATGTTTACAGATGCCCAAGAAGCCATTGCCAACGACAACATAACAGAAAATAGTCTTTTATGACTACTCAACGGATTTTTGATCCTGATTCTATAATTTCCTTATAAGTTCAATTACTTGATGGAAGTTCATGTCTAAAGTGATACTTTACTGGACGCATGATATACTTCCCATCTCCTGGCCGACCAACAATCTTATCGTTTTCGAAAATTACTTTACCACGAAGAATTGTATAGACCGGCCAACCTTGATACTTTGCACCTTCAAAAGGAGTAAAATCCTGAGCAGAGTGTAGCGTATCCACGCTTACCTCTTTTTCTTTATCCAAATCAATAATAGCCAAATCCGCATCAGAACCAATGGCAATTGTTCCCTTTTTGGGATATAAGTCGTGATAAATGGCAGGGTTGTATGAGGTCAGCTCAGCCACTCTTTCTAACGACAATCCACGTTTTCGGTATCCCTCGGTTAGCAACAAAGGAAACATAAGTTCAGCACCTCCAAAACCAGCTAAAGAGGTCCAGATATCCCCTTCTTTAATCTTTTTTGAAGCGCAAGCGCTATCGCTCACCACTGTCTTAATATCGCCACCGATAACAGCTTTCCACAAACCTTCGACATGTTCTCTCTCCCGAATGGGTGGATTGACTTTCCCCAGTATTCCGTATTTGATATCATTCGATAGACCCAAATGATGTAGCGTTCCTTCTAAAAGTATATTTAGCTCTGGATGCTTTTTCACCACTTCCTTTCCTGCTTCCACAGCATCGATACTTGAGAGGTGAAGTAGGTTGACAGGGCACTTGGTCTCGGAAACTAAGACTTCAACTTCTTTAATGGCCATCTTTTCCGAAAACGGTGGTCTGGCGTCACTATAATCCTTTAAGGGATTCCCTGACTCATGTTGTCGGACATATTGAGTCTTTGCGTTAATAATCTCTGGTTGTTCACAATGTAGGCTTAGACTGACCCTACCATAGTCTCTGTAAATTTTATAAACCCGTGAAACTTCTTTCATATAGTTATAAAGAAATCCAAGATCATAAGATGTGTTGAGCAAAAGATACTTATCGCTTCCAGGCGCCCCTGTTAAGTCAAGCATTTTATAAAACATAAAATACTTGAATGTTGAAACACCAAATTCACTCACTAGCATTTCGATCTCAGTCATTTGCTCCGGGTTCATGATAGTTATATGGTAGGCATAATCGGTATAAAACGAATTTTTCGACTTCTCTAAAACCTCTGGAAAAATCTGCTTATAGGGCCCCGATTTATTCAAATAATTTTTCCCTGTCCGAAAATAACTGCATATTGTTGTTATCCCTCCCCAAGCCGCAGATCTGGATTCACTTAGTGCATCTTCATCCATGGATCTGAAGATCCCTATATGGAAATGGGAATCCACTGCCCCTGGGAAAACATATTTACCAGAAGCTTCCAAAACTCTCCCAACTTCTTTCGTCGTGATCTCCTTCGATATGGCCGTTATTTTCTCTCCACTAATGCCGATGTCCGCTTTAATCAAGCCTACTTTAGGAATAACCAGATTACCATTTTTAATAACCAAATCGTATGATGTCATGTTCACACCCTCCCTTCGATTCCAGTGAATTTCATTTAAAGTCCTTCTGTATAATTTCTGATGTTATCGAAGGATTCTATCTTATTAGTCATATCTAAAATCTCTTCTGCTCTCTTTAATCCGTACACGGGGGCTGTAAGATTTAAAAACTTGTCCTTGATTTCTTTTGTTGAATAGGGATCCTCAACGTCTCCCTTACTTACGAAAACCGTCTCTGTAAATCGTTCTCCACTTTTCATGACTATGGTCACTCGAGAAGGCCGGCGAGAAGGCATCATACTTGTAAATTCAGGATTTTCCTTTACCTCAATACGAGCGATCAACTCTTTAATTTCTTCTTTACCTAATTTATCTGGAAAGAAACTTTCTACTCCGGAATTTCCATGGACAATTGTTGTTGCAATAGCAAAAGGGAGAGAAAACTTCGCTGCTAACATGTTTTCAGGGGTTTGGTTATTGAGTTGAGCTGCTAAAGAATATGTCTCAACATCAATTTTTCTAATGCCCTCTGGATCAAGTCTTTTACCCTCTTGTTTCTCCATGATCTTATAGAGGGCATCGAGGGTTGAATGATTGTAACGGCAACAGGCATATTGCTTGAAATAATTTCTGGTAATTTCGTATTGCAAGCCAAGGTCTTTCACCATCATGGACGGGCTAAATGAATCAGAGACCACAGCCCCATAGACCGAACTAATTCCGTCCCCCTCACCTGTAAATCCACTTAGTAAAAGGTAATATGCTAATATTCCCATATAACCGCTTACCCCAGCGTAGAGATTTCTGACTGTACCCCCTTCCAGCATCGTCCTCCTTGATGTAGCGAGTGCCAAAGACGACGAAATATTAATTAAAGTCTTCATCTGATTGGCATTGATGTTCATCAATTTACCCACTGTTATTGCAGCACCTATCGTTCCCCATGTACCATGAGGATGCATCGTCATCCTCAACTTAGATGCGATACCGATTCTGCAAGCGATTTCGTAACCGAGAACAACTGCTGTGATAAACTCCTTTCCAGAGACTCCTTTTTCTTCTCCCATTGCAAGGGCTGCTGGGACTACATGAATTCCAGCATGTCCCCTAGCAAATTGATTTCCTTCGTCCAATTCGAGCCATGTTCCTGCCGTCCCGTTAATGAGTGCGGCATTTAATGGATCAGTTTTCCTCTTCTGTCCAATAAGTGTGCAGATTAATGGTCCTGAAAAGGGGGCTAAATTTCTTGACATGTCTTTTGGCTCTTCTAGCTGGGCCCCGGCTGTAATAGCCCCTATCGTATCGTAAATAACTTTTTTTGTTTGTTCCAGAATATTGGTATTGAAGTCATCGAAATCGGTATTAACTAAAAATTGACAAATTTGATCCAGGTATTCAGGCATCTTTAGCACCTTCTTTGATAGAAGCTCCGGCATCCTCCCCAGCTAGTTTGCCAAGGACAGTTGCAGTCAGGAGGCCGTTTCCTGAACAGTAACCACTAACTCCTGATCCTGAGACACCAACCGCTACACCTCCGCCTGCATAGAGATTGGGAATGGTACTCCCATTCGGCTTGAGGACTTGGCCTTTCTTATTAACTTTTAGCCCTCCCTGAGTATGAAACAATGCCCCTGTCACTTTAACGCCGTAAAACGGAGGCCTTAGTGGTCCTTTAAAATTTCGGCGGCCAAATGGATCTTCTATTTTTCCTTGGGCTGCGAGATTATAAGATTCGAGAGTCTTTCTCAATTCCCCGGAAGGAAGGTGAAATATTTCGGCCAACTCTTCAATTGTATCTGCCTTTTTCACGGCACCTATTTCGATACATTGTCTAAAATCTTCAAAACCCAGCACAGAATGATAAATTCTACTGTCAAAAATCTCGATAGCTATTTTATCTTCTTGATTTAGGACTTCGATCGCATGCTCAGAATATCCCGTATATTCATTCGAAAACCTCTTGCCCTTTTTGTTGACCTGAATCCCCCCATTCACAATCACAACCCACGTAAGGAGGGTCGCATGAGGAAAGGCAACAGACCCGTGGGCTTGATAAGCACTCATGCATTCGGTAGCAGCCCCCAATTCCATACCCCATAGTATTCCTTCTCCTGTATTTCCCTCATGCCCGAAATAGAATGCATCTGCCATTTCAGGAATATACTTCTTCAACATTTCTTTATTATTTCCGAAACCATTACACGCGAGAATCGTTTTCTTAGCTCGAACCCTATTAATGCCCTGCCCAAATATTTCTACTTCCAATCCAATGACACCACCGTCTTTATCTGCGAGTAAATCTCTCACTGGTGCTTGAGTAACAAGCAGTATATTTTCTCTCTTCGAAATTATATTACGTAATTCTTTTACAATCTGTTCCCCTTTACGAGTGGATGGAGCATGAATTCGATGTCTCGAATGACCCGGATAAATGAAATCTGTTAGGATATCCAAATGTATTCCTATAGAATCGACAAGCCATTCAACAAGGTTCTTAGATTCCCTGCATATATGTAGCGTAATTTCTGGATCGCTTTCGTAATTGTTTTTCTTAAAAATATCCTCTGCCATAAGTTCTGGTGAATCCTCTATTCCCGCTGCTCTTTGAAAGCGAGTTCCTGCAGCAGGAATCATTCCCTGACTTAAAGATGTATTCCCACCTACCTTTTTCTCTTTTTCAAGTAGCAATACCTCTGCTCCCTTTTCCTCTGCTGCCAATGAAGCGATCATTCCACAAGCTCCAGCTCCTATTACGGCAACATCTATTTCCATATCCCAAGATATTTCTCTTTCTTTTTTCAACATTCGGATCATTTTTTTAGCTCTGACAATAACAATACTAAACTCTTGCACTTTTTAGGGCGTGCATAAAAAAGGCTGTTATCCTAAAATAGGCTAAAGAAAGCAGCAACTTACCTTAGCCCAGAAAGGAGAACAGCCTATGAGAATCCGAAATGCCAAACAAGAAATCCGGAACATATTATCCTTCTTCTCCGAAAGTTTTTCAAGACCTTCTTTTAAGATGTTTACTTCCTTTATTATCGGTTTTAT
>JAVYMA010000031.1 GCA_038740345.1 Methanomassiliicoccales archaeon | reverse complement strand
CATATATTTTATCGTTAGTTGTGAATTTGGTTGAAGGCGTGGAGAACGATGGGTCAGAGAAGGTCTTGATGTATGGATATTCTGTTCCCAGCCCTACTCGTATCAATGCTGTAGCAAAGAAAATATTATTCGGGACCCAACTATCTCTTAGTTGGACTTGTATCTGATATATTTTGCCATTTAGCAGCTTAGATGTATCGATAGTCGTGTTGTAAATATAATAACCTGAGATGTAATCGTAGCGAGCAAAGTTATTATTCGGCGTCGATACGGCACTGTAAATCGCCTTCGTAGCTGGATCTTGGACAAGGATCACGTTCTCGTTATCCAAATTGACAAGGTACTTACTGGCGACCACCACCACAGCCTTTTCCCCATGAGTGAAAATGGTCGTTGGCGTTGCCGTGAAATTCTTCGTGTTCCAATCTTTCCATTCGAATATACTGAATCCCTGCAAAGCGCTGTAGTTTAGGTTACCAGGCGGAGAGCCTCCACCTTGGCCACCTCCCTGGTAGAAAAAGTCTGTTGTTATCACTGTATGAGATACACGTACCTGTGCCTCATTTCCTGAGTAATCTCGGGCAGAGATAGTATAGTAAAATACACCTGATACAGCCGATGGAGTTATCTGATAATTGGCGACTCCCACGGCAGTATAATATCCTGGATTGATAGGATCCTCTTTCATCAAGGTGCTGGATTCAAAACCAGACTCGGGATACGTTACCTCTAGCCACCAATAATCGAAGTAAACTGTGCCCTCATTTTTATTCTCGAAAACTACTGAGAGTGTCTGTAATTCAGCTACAGTATCTATTCCCAAGGCCCTCAGGTTGAACACGCGGGTGACGGGTGTTTTATAATCAAGCAGATATATTCCATTGCCAGTAGTGGAAATGTTTACTCTAGAGACATTAGTATTAGGATCATAGTTGTCCGCCACATAGTATCGAATCTTAAGTACGATTGTTTTCAAGTTATCTTCGTTAGCTAGTATATCATTCGGTAAATCCCATGAGTCCACTCTTAAGGTCTTTCCCTTCTCAACTGCGATAAATAAATCATCATTATCAATTAAGTACGATGATACTTCTCCTGGTGGTGTGGTGATGGTCTCGTATACAGCATGTGATGTGACCGGTTTTCCCAAGGTCTTCTCATTCTCATCGCTACTGACCCTGACAGAATCACGAATCAGATTGTTATTAGGATCAGTTACATAGCATCTTATTATAAATTGTGAGCCTAAGAGAGAGCTGCTGGGCTCTACACCAGCATACATTATGATGGGAGGGTAAGAACGGTAATCGAGAACCTCTATATTCAGATTCTTAGTAGCCTTCAAATTGCTGCTGTCCGTTGCGTTTATTGTTATTCTTTTATTTCCAATATTATCCTGACCACCAGGTCCTTTGATAGGAACTCTTAGTACCTTTGAAGAATATATTCCATCATTATTATTGTCCTCGAGGTATACTAACTTCCCCCATGCTGTTGTAATATTCAAATCTGAAAGATCTGCTGTAACATTGTGCGACCCTCCATCCGCATCATATAGTCTCGCGAAAATTGTCATATTTTGATTCTGGAGAACTTGGTTAGATGTGGTCCATATCCCTCCCTGTTCCTCAACCGATACCCAAACTTGCATGATGATCGGAGGAGAGTTAGCCCCGATATTGGCAAGTGCCAAGGACCAAACGATGTTATTCTTTTCCCTATCGATAATCATGGCTTCTACTCTTGAACTCTCAGTGATGCGAGACTGAGAGTCCACATAGCGCCAAGTCGTGCCTAGATACCACGTATTACCTATGCTGGGGACGCTGTCAGAGATGCGATAGTTATATGCAATTCCATCGATGGTCAGCCTAATGCTGATTGCACTGTCTTTCAGAGGCGGCCCATTGATATGCTCCAGATACACTACGTAATTTGCCCCTTCCTTTTGTATATAGCCATTGAAATCGCCATAGGTATGCTCCTGGGGCGGCGGCAGCATTACGACGAAATACATTATACTTGAAAAAAGAGTGACCGTTATTCCCAGTATGAGAATGTTCCCGATGATCTCAGAGACACCTTTCTGGTTCTTAACAAACTTCTTGCCGAAATTGACTTTGCCCATTATAGGACCTCCTACACCCTCGGGTCTTCCTTGAGCTTGATCGCATTCTATTACCCTTGGGTTACTATTTAATCATTATGTGGTAATTACCGCCGTAAGAATTCCCCAGTATCATTATCAAAATGGATATTAAAAGATTATATTAGATAGTATTAATACAAGTTTTATTATATAATATCCAACTTTCTTATGCCATTGGTACGAGGTTTGCGTTATTAATTCGATATTGAAAAAGCAAATTTGATATTTCTGCGGATGAAGTCGTTAACCATGCCTTTTCTCTCCCAAAGGGACAGGGCTCTCCTATATCTATTCAGTTTGAAAGCGCATCAAGCGGAGCAGCCTAAATACGAGCTAACTCAGCAGGGCCTCGCCGAGGCACTCGATATAGAACGCACTCACATAACACGCGTGCTCAATCCTCTTGTTGAAAGCGGATTTCTTGAGGCGAAGAAAGGTCGTTTGGAAGGCGGCAATAGGAAGCTCAAATACTACATCTTGACGACGAAGGGACTATCCAGGGCGAAGGAGCTTCTGGCTAGCATCAGTGATAAGAGGCTGGAGGTCGTCGAGGAAAGCAAGATAACTAATATGAGCGTCTCCCAAGCTTTGTCCAAATTCCATAACATCAGTGCCCTGCGCATCGCGGATGCGATAGACGGGGTGCTTAGGATAGGAACTGTCGATGGCAGGCTCATCGATGCTAAGAATCTGCCACCGCTGCGAGACTTCTATGACCGCGAAGAACAACTGGCAAAAGCAGCTCAGTTCCTCTCCTCTGATGCCTCGGTATTCGCCATATATTCCAATCATGGTTATGGCTCATCCACTCTCCTGCGAAAAGTGGCCTTGGACCTTTTTCAAGGTCCGGTGTTGTGGCATGACCTTGCCATGGACGGTGACGCGGAGATCCTAGATGACAGGATCCGATGTTTCGCAAAAAAGCTGGGATGGGATAACGGCATCGAAGGATTGAGGAATGAAATAGCCCTCATCTGCTTAGACAACTATCGTGAAGTGAGCGAAAAGATGATCGATTTCCTAGCCAACCTCATGCCTCTTCTTTTTGATGGAAAGGCTAAGCTCGCCGTAGCTATCAGGGAAGAGACCCCCTCCTATGCTCGCTTCTACACTCGTCCCGATGTCCTCTCAGGCAGAGTGATGGAGGTCCATCTTCACCGCTTCGACGAAATCGCAGCGAGGAAGATGATAGGTGAGGACATAGATGATGAGGCTTTCCAGCTCATATACATGTTGACCAGGGGGCAACCTCTGGCCTTGGCCGCGTTGCGGGATGGGGATGAGAGCCTCCTACGAAAATTAAGACTCAGTGAGGAGGTTCGCTTCATGATGTACCTCAGGACCAGGAGAAAGAGCAAATAACTACCAAAGCGCTCACCTTGTCGTGCGTCCGGAGTGGATAATTTACCTTATCGCCTCTTCCTTGATTCTTTTGGCCATAATCGTGTCATATTTCATCCAATTGAAGATGGTGGGGATAGTCCTTTTCGTGATGGGCGTGATCACCTTTCTGCTGCCCTCGATGCGCTCTGGGCGTAGGAGTAAACTCTAATACTCTATTCCCGGCCTGGCCTGAATCCCTCGATCATAGGGATGCTTTACCATTCTCATCTCTGTAACCAAGTCAGCTTCATCCAAAAAGGCTTGGGGGGCGTTCCTACCGGTGAGCACCACCTCCACTTGCCCGCGGGACCTCACCACCTCTAACACCTCCTCTACCTTTAGAAGCCCGAAATAGACCGCTACATTTACCTCATCCAATATCACCAGGTCATATTTGTCCGAGGTGAGCGCTTCTTTGGCCTTTTCCAACCCTGCACGAGCCCTTTCAATATCCTCTTGACGGTGCTTTCCCTTATGCACAAAATGATTGGCCCCGAACTGCATCAAGTCTATCCCCGTCAGTCTCCTCACGGCCTGCACTTCCCCATAGTCCTCTCCCAGCTTGAGGAACTGGATGATGCACACTCGAAGCCCTCGGCCCCAAGCCCTGAGAGCCAATCCGAAGGCCGCTGTGCTTTTCCCCTTGCCCTCGCCAGTATATACCTGCATCAGACCCAGGGATGACATGTTGCTAGACCTCTATACGTCCAGGAATAGAATAAAGTGCGCCCGACATCAATTTATGCCTCATGAGTTATGATGAGATGTGCTCGAGATCGAGATAAAGGCGCCGTGCAAGGACCTGACAGCGCTAGAAGCGAGATTGCGTTCCATGGGTGCGAGGGATTTCGGTATGCTAGTGCAGAAGGATGTTTATTATTCGCACCCTCAGCGCGATTTCGGCCAGACGGATGAGGCTTTGCGCCTGCGGCAGGAGAACGACATTATTCTGCTGGTCTATAAAGGGCCGAAAATCGACGCCACCTCCAAGAGCAGGGAGGAATTGGAAGTGACCGTATCCAGTTTTGAGAACGTAGATCTCATCCTCAGAAGGCTCGGCTTTCAGCCTTTCATCACCATCGCCAAGACTAGAAGAGTCTATGGCATGAGGGGGATAAGCATCTGCCTGGATAGGGTAGAGGGATTGGGAGACTTCGTAGAATTCGAGTATGAGGGCGATGACCTTGAGAAGGGAAAGGAGCGCATCGCTGCGCTGATGCGAGAGCTTGGCATCGAAGGGAATGAGAGGAGATCTTATCTGGAACTCCTCATGCAAAGAAAATAGAGAAGGTCTAGCCCTTCAAGAAGCCATGTCTAGAGGCTCCGTATCTTCTCTATGACGAACTCCTTTATCTTCGCGTCATCTGGGATAGTTACAGATTTCTTGAACCGCTCTGAACCGTCCGCGAGGTAATAACCTCTTGATAAGGAGATGAACTCGTTCTCACCATCACCCGTGATGGCTTTCTTCCTTGCGACCTCGATAAAATTGTTCCGTCCGAAAGGTATCTTCTCAGCACTGATGGTGATGAAGTCAACCTTTTTTCCTGCCGTTTGTTCGTCCACAACATTGCCTCCTCAGCAAGGTATCTCGAAAGATGTGGGTTCCCTATTAAAATTTTCCATTATCCTCGAACCACCTTCTGTTTCCAGCTTTCTGCCACAAAAATCGCCCGAATCGATCTGGAAAAATCTTTTAGGGATCAAGTAAAAAGCAAAATGCATCATCATTTCATCCATACGAAGGTTAAATATAGCATTCGAGGAATGAGCTGGCATGATCGACCGGGGGACCATATGAGCGGAATGGTTGCCTCAAGATATTGTCCAGGCTGTGGAAGGTCCCTTTTGGAGAGTGACCTTTTCTGTCCCTATTGCGGCCGGCCTTTAGGTATGTGGCCAGCAGGGCAGATTGTTACTACCCCTCCACCAGTATACAATCCGACGCCTCTAAAGGAAACTATAATAATGGCTGGAAGGGCTGTGACGTGCATCGCCCTGGCCGCATTGTTCGTCCTTTTGGTGGTGAACGTCATAATCCTACTCTGGAGCCCCACCGAGGTGCTTCCTCAGACCACTGACCCTCAGAACGGTAACGCTTTGTTCCTCATCATTCCCTGGTACAATCCCTTACTCATCCTCTTCGAGGTGTCAGGCTGGTCCTTCGCCCTATATCACATCCTCCTGGTCCTGGCCATCACGGCCTCGTTCGTGTGGATGGCAGTGCGCAGCTATGATAAATTCAAGAAAGAGATCACCCTGGCAAAACCTTCTGGGGGTCATAGCCCTTTGTGGATCATAGGGACGATCTTTTTCGCCGTCCTCTCTTTCAATTCCATATACGCCCTGCTTTTGATCTGGATGGGAGTTGAGGTCAGCTCCCCCAGCTTCGACACCAAGGAGCTGTGGCAGCTCCTGAACGGCTTCGCCAGCGCTTCGGTCTGGGAGGAGTTGATCGCCCGGGTGCTGTATATCGGCCTGCCCCTTCTACTCATCGAGGTGGTCACGGGCAAAAGCAATGGGCGCCCCCTTTGGCGTTACTTCACCGGCGGAGGCTTTGAGATAGGGGGTAAGGAAATGGCTCTGATTTGGGCCTCGGCGGGTATATTCGGACTAGGGCATCTCGTCTATTGGGATTCCTGGAAGATTGTGCCCACTTGGATAGCGGGAATAGCCTTTGGATACCTATTCCTACGCCTCGGACTCTATTCCTGCATCATGCTGCATTTCACGGTGGATTACCTTACGATACCGTTGGATGTCAGCGGCGAGGCCCTTTTGGTCACTCTCGCGTTGGGCCTGCTGATATTGTTCTGGGACGTGGTGGGAGTGGCTTGGCTGCTGCTCTATTCGCATCGTACCTGGCGCTATCTAAAGGGCGCCGACGTGGTGAGAGCTAAGATGCCTCTGCGCTCAGATGCCCCTTTAGCCACAGGCGCCTCACCTACCTATCCAGGAGAAGGGCGAGGTCATGGGCAAAAGGCGGTTTCCCGAGCACCGCCCCTACCAATCAGACCGGCCGTTAATAGAGGGTTCTACAGCTGCGCCAAATGCGGCAACACCGCGGCCAGGTTGGTAGGTGACAAGCTGGAGTGCACGCGTTGCGGGAACAAGGAATAGTTTAGATGGTGCTCATGAGCGTTCGCAGACGATCGCGCGACAGCACCGCTTCCTTGAAGCTGCGCGCCTCTATGACATACCTTCCCTGATAACCAGATAGGCCCTCGAGCACGCTCTTGAAATCAATGCTGCCCTCACCAATCGGAAGATGCTGATCCCGCTCTCCGAGATTGTCATGGATGTGGACATTGATGAACCGCTTCTTGAGGGGGAGGAAGGACTCGATGGCATTCATGGTATGTGCATGGCCGATGTCAAAGCAAATATCGATGTCGAAGGAGGACAGCAGTTGCAGAAGCTCCTCTGGCGTCCTTCCCATGGTCAAGGGTCCCATATTAGGCATGTTCTCCAACGCTACCCTCACGCCCATGTCCTGAGAGACCTTCTCTATGTAGGAAAGGGATTCCAATGTGGTATGGATTACCTTATGCCGGTCAAGCATGCCTGCAGGGGAGAAGAAGCCAGGGTGAACTGTGAGGATACCTATGTTCATGCGGTGGGCGGAGCGGATGGCGTTGACTATCTCCCTGAGCGAGGCTTCCCTCACTCTCTCATTAAGAGAGCCGATGTTAATGTCACTCAGGGGGGCATGAGCGGAGAACTTAAGATCATAGCATGAGCTGGCGTCTAAGAACTGATACACTAAATCAGGAAGGGAGTGCCTTCCTTCCCCCACTATCTCCCAGGCATCGAATTCCTTGCTGACGTGGGCGAAAGCCTCATCAAAGTCTAGCTGTGAAAGTACTGGCGCGGAAACGGCTATCATCTCTTTACCTCCTCACCGTTGACTGTTACAGGGGCGACACGGTCTATCAGGGCTTGCAGCTCGTCATCCTCTATGATAACGCTGATGCCACCTAGGGCTACCCTCTCTTCCAAAAAGCTCACCTTACCTACAAAGGCGGCCTGCTTGTTCAGAGTGAATCTGGTACTATTGCCCTCTATGCCTTTGAGCATCACCTGCCGCGTGGAATCGAGGATCCGGTGGTTACGGATCAGCTCCATGAAGCGAGACAGGTCTTCCGTCTCTGCCCTCATCTCCCCCTCATAGAGCTCAGGCTGACTCAAGGGAAAGATGTTGAGGATAGCCTTTCGCAGCTTGTCTGGATCCTCGGTAGGATAGCATTTGGCGATGATGATGACCTGGGGCATGATGCGCACCGCATCATGGAGGAAGTATTTAAAAAGAGATGTCACATGATGCTAGCTTGGATGAGGGACCAGATTCTCGCAGAGCTCACCGAGGAGGGCGTGTTCCTCTCACCTGATGCCTTAGAATATGTGCTAGCTCAGAAGGACCCCCTCACCTTCGTGCGCAGCACGCTTGCCACTCTATCGCAGATGCCCCTAGTCATCACCTTGGATGACCTAAAGTCCTCAGCACCACCCTTGTCAAGAACCTCGACATCTACCAGCTGCGCATCGCCCAGAAGAACGCGAGACGAGGTGAAGATCCTGAGGGATATTACCGGCAACTCCACCTGCGAAGGCAACATTATAGATTTCGCCCGTTACTTCAATGACCGATTCCAGACCATAAAACGCATCCTCATACGAAGGAGAGAATTAGCGGGATGCATCCCCATTCCCAAGGCCCTTAGCCTCGACAGAGAGGTGCGTTGCATCGGGCTGGTGGAGGACGTCCGCCTCTCGAAGAACGGGCACATTATGATAGATATCGAGGATGAGGAGGGGAGGGGTCTGGTTTTCATCAACAAGGACTCCGAGCTCGCCCAGGCTCATGTGATCCAGGACGAAGTTATCGGGGTGGTAGGGAAGGTGGCCAAGAAAGGGGGGATGATCGTGGCCAGTGAGATAATACGTCCCGATATCCCCGTGAACGGGGGGATGACGCCCTCCGATTCCAGCGCTAAACTCGCCTTTCTTTCCGATGTTCATGTGGGGAGCAAGACCTTTCTTGCCGAGAAATGGGAGAGGATGAGCCGTTGGGCGCGTACCGAAGGCGTGCGAGAAGGATTGAGCTATATCTTGATTCCAGGAGACTGCGTGGACGGTATCGGCATCTTCCCCGACCAAGAGGAGGAGTTGGAGATCGAGGATGTATTCGAGCAATACGGAGCGCTGGCGGAGAGGCTGAAGGAGCTTCCAGATGGCGTTCAGATAATAGTGCAGCCGGGGAATCATGACGCGGTGCGCCTGGCCGAGCCGCAGCCTTCCTTGCCAGAGGAGATAGGGAAGATGTTCGATTCATCGGTGTTGTTGGTCGGTAATCCTTGTTACCTGGAGATAGAGGGCAGAGTGATCCTATCCTATCACGGCAAGAGCATGGACGATCTCGTGAGCGCGATCCCTGGTCTTTCCTACAATAAGCCCTTGGAAGCTATGAAAGAGATGCTGCGCAGAAGGCATCTGGCCCCCATATACGGCAGCAAGACTCAATTGGCCCCGGAAAAGAAGGATTACCTGGTCATCGATCAGGTGCCTGACATCTTCGTCACGGGTCATGTACACGGCGCCGGCGTCTCGGAATACCGAGGGGTGAAACTAGTGAATGCCTCCACCTGGCAGGATCAGACCTCTTTCCAGCGCATGCATAACTTCGTACCCGACCCGGCCAAGGTGCCTATCGTGGATTTGGGCACAGGTAGGTCCATCATCAAGGACTTCAACAACTAATACTAGCTGTTCCAAAACAATATGATGAGGATGAAGCCTAGCACCATCATCCCGAACGAGATGAGATAGAAGAGCCAGAGGATCTTGGCCTTGGTCTCAGGGTCATCCAGGTTGAAAAGATCCTCCAGATAGGGCATCCATTACGCCTCTGCGGACGCCTTCTGCTTGATGCGCTTAAGTCGGAAGATGTTCTCCCTTTCCATCTCCTCCAGCCGTAGCGCTATGAAAGCCTGCGCCTCTTTCAGCTCAGGGATGACTTTGTATTCCAGGGCGTTGACTCGGCGCTTGGTCTTCTCTATCTCATCCAGGAGCCGCTTCATGGTGGTCTCGATCTCTGCCGCCTTCACTATCGTCTCTATCAGATCCTCGAAGGCCTTGGCCGCTTCGTCGATATAGACCGAGGTCCCGATGAGCCCATAGCCGCGCTTGTCCGCCTCTGCTCTCAAGCTCACAGCCTCGATCTGTGGCACCACCAGCCCCATCACGTTCTTGGAACGCAGCTGGATCTCCGGATGGACGCGGAGGGCGAAAGCCGCGGATTTGACCGCTATCACCCCATCCACCGCCTTGGCGATGGCGATTTTCTCCATCGCCTTCTCATAATCGGAGTTCACCTTCTGCCTTATCTCCTTCGCCTCTTCCAGGATCTTGAAGAACTCCAGGATCAGGCCGTCCCGCTTCATCTTCAGGATCTTGTAGCCGGCCTGAGAGAGCTTGATCCTGCGCTTGACTTCCAGCAGCTCGGACCTGGTCGGCTTCACGTCCAGCTTAGGCATGTTCGCCCCTCCCTCAGGACGACTGCGCCTTGGCCTTGTGCGCCGGGTGATACTTCTCGATCCATTTGCGGTCGATACGCGTGAGCTGGTTCTCTGGCAGCGTCGAGAGCAGGTCCCACATCAGATTGAGGGTGGTCTCGATGTCCCGGTCTTCCTCCCGTCCCTGGCGCACCAGGCGTCTCTCGAACAAATCAGCGAAGTCCAGGAATTTGCGGTCCCTCTCGGATAGGGCATCCTTCCCCACGATGGCCACCAGTCCACGCAGGTCACGCCCTTCGGCGTAGGCGGCATAGCACTGGTCGGATACGGCTTTGTGATCCTCTCGCGTGCGGCCCTTGCCAATGCCCGAGTCCATGAGCCTTGACAGAGAAGAGCCCACATCGATAGGGGGATAGATGCCTGCGCGGTGCAGATCGCGCTTGGCCACGATCTGCCCCTCGGTGATGTAGCCAGTCAGGTCGGCGATGGGGTGGGTGATGTCGTCCCCCGGCATGGACAGGATGGGTATCTGGGTAATGCTTCCCTTCTTGCCCTTGATCCTTCCTGCGCGCTCGTACAAAGTGGCCAGGTCGGTGTACATGTAGCCAGGATAGCCGCGACGACCCGGCACCTCTTCACGTGCCGCGCCTATCTGCCGCAGGGCCTCGCAATAGTTGGTGATGTCGGTCAGGATGACCAGTACCTGCATCTCCAATTGGTATGCCAAGTACTCAGCAGTGGTCAGGGCCAAACGGGGAGTAATGATGCGTTCGATGGCGGGGTCGTCGGCCAAGTTCATGAATACCACGGCCCGCTTGAGAGCGCCAGTGCGCTCGAAGTCCTTCATGAAGTACTGGGCCTCCTCATTGGTGATGCCCATGGCACCGAAGACCACAGCGAACTCCTCACCTTTGCCCAGCACCTTTGCTTGTCTTGCTATTTGCAAGGCTATGTCGTTATGAGGCAGGCCGCTTCCCGAGAATATAGGCAGCTTTTGACCTCTCACCAAGGTGTTCATGCCGTCGATGGTGGATATACCTGTCTGAATGAACTCACGGGGATTGTCCCTAGCCCAGGGATTGATGGCCGCGCCGTTGATGTCCAAGCGATCATCGGGAATGATCTTAGGGCCTCCGTCCAGAGGCTCACCAGAACCTGACAGAATGCGGCCTAGCATATCCTGCGAGACGGGCATGCGCAGAGTCTCGCCCGTGAACTTCACGCCCGCGGAGCGCTCCACCCCTGCCGTCCCCTCGAACATCTGGATGACGACCACTTCGTGCGAGGAATCGAGGACCTGGCCACGCCTCTCCTCGCCACTGGGGAGGGTGACAACCGCTATCTCGTTATAACCCACTGGTTCCGTCCTCTCCACGAAGACCAGGGGGCCTGCGATCTGAGATATGGATCTATACTCCTTGCTAGTCATCTATTTACCTCCCAGGGCTTCGAAGGCCTTTTCCATTTCATTATTGATGGCCTCCAGTTCGCTATCCACTGCCTCCTCGAATTTGCTCTTTCCCAAGCGGGTGCGAAGCGGC
>JAVYMA010000030.1 GCA_038740345.1 Methanomassiliicoccales archaeon | reverse complement strand
TCTCGCCATTGATCAGAACTCCCTGGCCCGTTATTCGAAACGGACGATACGACACTGGTCCACCTTGCGGCTTCTTCCCTTTCATGCCGTATCTGAATATAGCTGTCTGGTTTCACGCTCTTTTAACCTCCCGTCAAGGGTACTTTTCAGTTTTCACTCACGCTACTATTGCGCTATCGGTCTCGAGTCGTATTTAGGGTTGGAGATAAGTGTTCCCCGGATTCACGCGCGATATCCAACGCACGGTACTCTGGATACTCAAAATCTTATTCTCAGTTTACTCATACGGGACTATCACCCTCTATGGTGCAACGTTCCAGTTGACTTCTGATTAGCCGAGGAAGAAGTATCGAGTCCAACAACACCACATCTACCTCTCATTTCTGAGAGGCATTCGGTTTACCCTTTGCCGCGTTCGATCGCCTTTACTAACGGCATCTCGGTTGATTTCTTTTCCTGCGGGTACTAGGATGTTTCGATCCCCCGCGTTCCCGATCCTTCCGGATCAATCCGAAGATTAGGAAGTCCCATTCGGCGGTCACCGGATCATAGGCTTCTTGCACCTACCCGGCGCTTTTCGCAGCTTGACACGACCTTCTTCGGCGCTCGAGCCGAGCGATTCCCCAAACAGCGTAGCAATTTTGCCGTCGACTGTCGGCTTAACATACGTCCAGATTGCGTGTGATTGGATCATTGGGCCCACCACGAAGCCTTCCATCATCGTGGACGCCCTATCCTCTTCCCCGGAAATCTTCTTCCCGGGTGCACCCTTTTCGCTCAACAATCGCCGCAGACCAATTAGGCCTCGCGGCGCAGTGGAGCCCTCGATATTCGAGGTCTTATTTATAGGTTGTTCCGAGCCATAGTCATGCAGTTCTCAATGGAACATAAGACCTCAATTGAGGGAATTACCTTTAGTAAAGATGTTCTATTTAAGGGTTATGAGCCTACCCTCTTTATCGTTCTGGATGTTGATAATTTATTTTTAAAAATTAACATCGTTAATAAATAAATGTAAGAAACTAATACTCGACAATCTTCCATCTGTTCATATTTTGGACTTGCATTTTATTGTTTATTAATGAATAACCAAACATCAGTGTTTTACATGATTTTAGGAAAAAATTAACAGAAAACCAACTAAAGTTAAATACGAGATAAAAAGGTGAAAAATCTTCCATCCAATAACGATTTTATTGTTAGATAAAAATCATCCAGGAGACTTAATATCTAGCCGCATCCTTGACCAAACGGGGCACTTCAGCTGGAGTCTTAGCCACTCGCACTCCTGCTTCCAGCAGGGCGCTAACCTTACTATTCGCTGAGCCCCTACCTCTTGAAATTATCGCCCCTGCATGACCCATACGCTTCCCAGTCGGAGCTGTCCTACCTGCAATATAACCAACAACTGGCTTAGTAACTCGTTTCGCGATAAAATCGGCGGCGTCTTCCTCGGCTGTGCCTCCTATCTCTCCGATCAGAACAATATTTTCAGTCTCTGGATCTTCCTGGAACAATTCCAAGACCTCAATAAAATCTGTTCCTACGATAGGATCACCGCCTATGCCGACACAAGTTGACTGCCCTATCCCTGCCTCTGTTAGGTTATTGACGATTTCATAAGTCAAGGTTCCTGAGCGAGAGACAACACCGGTCGATCCATGCTTGAATATCACATTAGGCATTATTCCTAATTTCCATCTACCAGGTGATGCAATACCTGGAGAATTAGGACCGACTATCCGAGCACCTTTGAGCTTCGCGTAACGAAAGAGAATTATAAAATCGCGAATGGGGATGTGTTCGGTGATTATCACTATGGTCTCGATTCCTGCGTCAAGTGCTTCAATTACCGCATCCATTGCCCATTTCGAAGGAACAAATACCACAGAAGCTTCAGCTCCTGTCTTCCTCACAGCCTGCTTGCAAGTTTCGAAAACCTGAATACCTTCGACCCTTTCACCGCCTCTCCCAGGAACTACACCAGCAACAATATTTGTTCCGAATTTAAGCATCGAAGCGGTGTGAAAACTACCCTGGTGTCCAGTGATACCTTGAATCAGCACCTTTGCATCATCTCTCAAGATGATTGCCACTCAATCACCTTTGATTTGCACTGCTTTGAGGCAAGCCTCTTCCAGATTCTTTACAGTAATGATCCCCTCAGACTCCAACATTTGCCGAGCCTTTTCTTCATTAGTACCCCGCAATCTTACCACAAATTTAGACCCCACTCCCAGTTTTGATTTTGCGCCGATGACTCCTTCAGCAACAGTATCGCATTTCGTAACGCTTCCAAATATATTGATCAGAATTACTTTTGGGCCTGCTCTATTCGCCAGTTGAATGGCTTGTTCTATTGCTTTCTCATCATCTGTTCCTCCGAGATCGAGAAAAATCAACCCTTTTTCGCCGTATAAGGCAAGGACATCTAAAGTTGCCATTGTTAGACCCGCGCCATTGGCTATTACTGCTATTTCGCCTTCTAACCTAACTAAACTCATGCCGATGGCTCGGGCTTCTGCTTCTAAAGATTCAACCTTCTCGATTTTTCTTTTTATATTGGTTTGACGAAATAAGGCATCATCATCGATTGTAATTTTTGAATCTAAAGCAACTATATTTCCTTCATGTGAAAGGGCGACTGGATTAATCTCTAAAAGTTCGCAATCCATTTCCCAAAACATTCTCCAAGCTTTTTGAATCAATTCTTTTAACTGGGAAGCCGCACCTGGATCGAGAACTAATTCCATAGCCGCTTCTCTACATATATAATCGGAAACTCCAATCAAGGGATCTATGGTCCATTCCATTAGCATAAAAGGATCTGAGTTTTCGACATCAATGCCTCCTTGTCTTAACATTATCAATTTAGGAAGCCTATTCTTTCGATCATTGAGGAAGGCTAAATAGAACTCTCTGTCAATATTCACTCTATTCTCAACCAAAACTTCCTCTACCTTTTGCCCCGCTATTTCCATTCCAATAATTTCCTCCACGGCTTTCTTCAGTTGCTCCAAGGTTGAAGCGAATCTGATTCCTCCAGACTTTCCTCGACCACCTGCTTCTATTTGAGCCTTTACAACCATTGGTCCACTTATTTCTTTTATATCTGATGGGCTTCTCACAACATATCCATCAGTCGTAGGGATTCCGAACTTTTTGAATAACGTCTTACCCTCATACTCTTTTAAGTTCAATCAGATAGCCCCTTTCAATATTCTCTGTGCAAATATTTTTTCATTTGTCTTTTGAATTGACCTTTTCCAAGGAGTTTTTGAGCAATTTAGTCTCATTCATGACTTCTTTCTTGTCTTCGACAACACCGAAAAATGCAAGGTTAATCGACCCCTCCAAGCGTTTTAATTATCTCTAATTTGTCTTTTTCTTTTTTGAATCAGGTCATTTCTAGGGTAAATCTGAACATTGCGGGCTTATGTTCCTCGCTAAATTTTTCGTGGAGATCATTTCCTTGATTCTCTTTTATTTAGAGCCAGAATAGTCTCAATAATTTCTATATTGTCTTTATGAGAAAGGGTAAAATATGGCTTGCAACTTCACAACATCAAAATGACTATAAGAACCCTTCCAGGTAAAGGTTATGATTGCAACGTTTACTTCATCTCGGGTAACCGACCCATGATTGTGGATACGGGTACGGGTGCGGGGATCAATCAATTGCTCTCGGATTTGGATAAATTTACTTCAATCAATTTAATTAAAAGCATCATCTTGACACATCGTCATTATGATCATGTAGGAGGAGCTGCCTTCCTATCACACAAATTAGGGTCAAAGGTATTCATACACAATGAAGACGCAGAGGTCGTAAGTGAAGGTGATGCATGGGCGACAATGTCTATCATGTTTGGTGGTCATTTGGAGCCTTTGAACGTAGTACCGATTGAAGAAGGAATGATTTTCAATACTGGTGATCATGAGTTTAGAGTAATCCACACTCCTGGCCATTCAGCTGGGAGTATATGCCTTTACGATTCGAAAACAAAAGATCTTATCTCAGGGGATACAATATTTAAAGACGGTGTAGGTCGTTGGGACTTACCCAGCGGGGATCAGAGGGCTTTATATCGCTCAATTCAAAAATTAATGGAGTTTGATATTAAAAATCTATATCCAGGTCATGGGCCCTGTGGATTAGGTTGCGGAAATGAATGTGTAGAGCAAGCACTTAACTGGGTAGGGGAGAATTGAATGCAAATAATAAAATGCAGAGGTAAAAACTGTAAAGAATGCGACCTTTCGGACGAGGAAGTGGAAATGACTGTGGGGGAACTCAGAAAAGGAAACCTCATCGTTTACCCCACAGAGACACTATATGGTCTAGGTGCTAATGCTTTAGACGAAAATGCGGTGAAAAAGGTCTTCATGGCTAAGAATCGCCCCTTTGATATGCCCATATCCATAGCTGTTAGCGATATGCCCATGTTGGAAAACGTGGCTGTAATGGATTCCTTATCGAGAAAACTGGCGCAGAAATTCATGCCTGGGCCAATCACTTTGGTATTGAAGAAAAAACCAAAAGTCCCAGACTTAGTCACAGCAGGCACAGATGAAGTGGGAATACGTATGCCAGACCATCCACTGGCATTAAGGATAATCAGACGATTTGGCCCAATAACATCAACCAGTGCAAATCTTCACTCGAGACCTGATCCAGTTAATATTAAGTATACGGTGAAAGAGTTAGGTGATAGGGTGTCGATCTATCTTGATTGCGGTGCCACAAAATTAGGGCATCATTCTACGATAGTAGCTGTTCATAATGGGGAGATCGAGATTATTCGAAAGGGCGTTATTTCCGTTGAGGAAATAGAGGCTGCCTTGAATGGATGAACACGAACTGGCTTGTCTGCGTAAGGCGGGAGCAATTTCCCGTGAGGCAAGAGAGTTGGGTGCCTCTCTAATCAGAGAAGGAGCTCGTTTAGTCGATATTGCCGTGGAAGTGGAAGCTTATATTATTCGTAAAGGGGCGCGACCTGCATTTCCCGTCAATATCGGAATAAATGATGTAGCTGCGCATTTCACCCCATCAAGCGACGATCGTGCAACGTTCTCAAAAGGCGATGTCGTTAAAGTTGATGTGGGCGCTCATGTGGATGGTTTTGTTGGCGATACTGCAGTTACTGTAGAAGTAGGAACCAAAAATTGGCAATCGTTGATCGAATCGTCTGCAAAAGCTTTACGCATTGCGATTGAAATGATTGGTGATGGTGTCCAAGTCTCCAAGGTAGGTGGGACTATTGAAAGGGTGATTAAGGAAGAGGGATTTAGACCAGTTGCAAATCTGACTGGTCATGGTATGAGGCGGTTTAGTCTGCATGCTGGACTCACTGTACCGAATATCGACGATGGGAGTGCAGCCAGAATAAGAAAGGACATGGTTGTAGCCGTAGAACCTTTCGCGACTAATGGAGGAGGGCAGGTTTTCAATTCTCATGGAGGAAACATCTATCGAATAATCAGAGAACGTCCTGTTAAGAATGAAAGGGCCATGGACCTTTTTAATCTAATAAAAACAAATTTTGGAACTTTGCCTTTCTGCGAACGGTGGTGCACAGAGATAATGCATGATGCGCCTAGCCTTTTGAAGAATCTAGTTCGTCATGGTCTAATATCTTCATATCCTATATTGAAAGAAATAAAGGGTGGCATGGTAGCTCAAACAGAACATACCGTGATCATCACTGGCCAAAGATGTGAGGTTACCACTTAAGAATAGCAAAAATAAGATTCTTAGAGGCCTTCCTCTCTGAGAAGGTTTAATAAGGATATTTAGGTTACGAGTCTCCAACGCGAGGGTTGCCAAGCCAGGTCAAAGGCGACAGACTCAAGATCTGTTCCTGCAGAGGTTCGCCGGTTCAAATCCGGCCCCTCGCACTAATGTCGTTTTTTCAAACTATGGCGAATCGAGAGAAGTTGAATAAATTGTTACTGGGTTCTTGATTTTCAAATTATAAAATAAAAAAATTTTTATGATTTTTATTATACCGATGATTTATGAGAATGCTGAAATAAGAACTCCTGAAGTAATGAGACATAAAGATTGTAACAGTCTTGTTTCATATTATTTTTAATCGCTTAGACAAATGTAACTTTATATGCAATACATTTTAAAAAATTATAAATATTATTTTCTCATCATTTTTCAAACAAATTAGTACTTAGATATTTTTCGCCTCTGTCTGGGAAAATCGTTACTATAGTACCTGAGTCGATTCTCTTAGCCATTTCAAATGCAGCATACATTGCTGCACCGCTACTCATGCCTACGAAAATTCCTTCCTGCCTAACGATTTGACGCGTCATTTCATAAGCATTTTCGGTCTCAACCATAATTGTGATATCTATCATCTTTGGGTCATAAATTGCTGGAACTATGGCCTCTTCCATATTTTTGAGGCCTTGGATGTAATGTCCCTTCACAGGATGAGCGCATACCACCTTGACATCTGGATTATACTCCTTCAATCGCTTTCCAACACCCATTATTGTTCCCGAAGTTCCCAAAGCAGATACAAAGTAATCTACATCCCCGCCTGTCTGTCTCCAGATCTCGTCACCTGTTGTTTTATAATGAGCCAATTTATTATATTCATTAGAGAACTGGTCTGGCATGAAATATTTTTCAGGATTTGCACTAACTAGTTCCCTAGCTTTTCTTATCGCTCCGTCAGTACCATATTTCCCTTCGCTCAAAGTTACTTTCCCGCCGAAAGCCTTGATCATTTGCCGTCTCTCAACAGAAACAGCATCGCTCATTACGATTTCCACATCATATCCTTTGATTGCACCTATCATGGCCAAGGAAACACCAGTATTCCCCGAGGTGGGCTCTATTATCGTTTTACCCTTGGTCAGTTTTCCTTCCGCCTCTGCTTGTTGAATCATGCTCAAGGCGATTCTGTCCTTGATGCTACCACTAGGGTTGAATCCTTCGACCTTCGCATATATAGTCACGTTCTTATTGGGGTTGAGCCGATTGATCTTGATCAACGGGGTATTGCCAATAGTCTGAAGTATGTTCTCCTTGTAATCAGCAAAACGGTCTTCCATCCTATCATCTCGCTTTATTTAGGACTCTTAAATCAGGCGACTTATTCGTCTTCAATATTAATTATTTAATGGGTGCCGTTTCATTCAATGAATCTATTTATAATATCTAAATTTATTAAAAGGTAATAAACAGCATCAATGGGGTGTTATAAAATAGTAGAAATTCGTCATCGGAGTTTCAATCCAGAAATGCTAGTAAAGGAACAAAAAATCTATTTTCGAGTTCAAACTTAAACTGAATAATATAAATAAGATGCAAATTATAAAATAACAATTTCCGAAGCTTCCAAGTCCCTTGGGGGTCTATTTAAATGAGAGAAGTTGGCATCAATCTGCTACTACTTTTACTTGCGATTAACATTTTTTCATTCTTCCTCTTTTGGTATGATAAATTTATGGCAAAATGCAATGGATTAAGGGTTTCAGAGAATACTCTACTCACTATTGCTATATTTGCACCCCTGGGGGCTGCTTGTGCTATGAGAATCTTTCATCACAAAACAAAAAAAACTTAGATTCAAAATAGTTTACATTGTTCTATTTCTCCAACTGTTGATAATAATCTTAGCTATTTCTTAGTCAAAAGAGGAGCAATTCAATAGCAGAGACCAAGGCTGCTAAATAATGGATTTATCTTCATAATGCAATTCTACCGAAGAGGCTAAAATGAAGTGCGAAAAGTGTGGAATGGAAATCGAAAATAAAGATTTAAAAATCGACTCAAATGATAAGATAAGGCCTACTCAAGGTCATGAAGAATCAGATCCTCTTCGAAAGTTTCATTTTGGTGAGAGGATAGAAAAGGCGCTAAAAATAATGGCCAAATTTGTAGACGATGTACTCAGATCCTTCAATTCTCAAATGATATCTCCTTACATTAAGTATCGGATGAGAGCGCTGCAGACATTAATTTCATTAGTTTTAATCACAGTAGTTATATCAGCCGTGCTATCATATTTAGGAGTAATTACTGGAGAGGCTTTTACCTTCTTGATTGGCATCGTTCTCGGTTTCATTCTTGCAAGCATGAACAGAATCTTGGGGCCAGCTTAATTCTCTAAGGTTAAGAAGGAGGTTGATATTCTTTTCCAATGGAATATGCATCAGCTATTTTTTCCCCCAATGAAAGATACCATCCTTTTCCGGTCCAAAGGATTAAAGGATCTATCTTCATCGGCTCAATTTTACCTGAACAAGTTGCCTTCTCCTCCACATAAACGCTTTCAATGGTTCCCAATACTAAATCTACCCCTTCCAAATCTATTATTCGCTTTAAACGACACTCGACAGAAATAGGGCAATTGCTAATAAGTGGCGCATTAGTTATTTCCCCGAACTCAATACTGAATACCTTAGATTTGTCTTGATTATGGCCTGAATGCAATCCGCACCAATCGGTTTGCTTAACTAGATCTCGATTTGGGATATTAACACTAAAAGCTCTATTTTCGTTTATTCCATCTTTGGTTCTATTATTTTTAGCCATTACTAATCCTAAGGTAGGAGGTTCGTCATCAATCATCGTAAACCAAGCAACAGTGCAAAAATTAGGCTTTCCCTTGACTACCGCACCAACAAGACATACAGGCAACGCTAATGGAGGAATGCATTTACCTATGCTTTTTTTCATCCCAATAACACCTAATTTGTTATAGTCGTGCTATCGAATAATTTCGCCGATTTAAAAATATTTTATAATCATGCTTTCAATAATTGCCATAGTTTAGTGTGAATAATTAGTTATTTTCAATTTTTTTTAAAAAAATAAAAATTTGTGATAGGTAATCAATACCTGTCACGCTTCGGCTTATGCTTTTGATAGCATTCTTTGCAATAAACCGGCCTGCCTTCGGTCGGCTTGAATGGAACCTGTGTCTGTTGTCCACAGTCGGAACAAGTCACATCATGCATCTCACGTGGTCCGTCGTCTCGCCTGCCGCCTCTATATCCACCGCTTCTCGGTTTTCCGTACATCACTAATCTACCTATATTTGCTATATTCCTCAGCATCCAGAAAAAAACCGGAAGATCACTCCCCCGACCATTTCAGATGGTTAGGAATTGGGTCTCAATATAGGACAGCTGTATTTAATATGTTCTGAGAGTTTCAATTTAAACTCTTTTATTTTCATAACTTTGTTCTCAATTACCCCGATTATTTATTTTTAAATTTTTTTACCATTGATTGGATTTTGTCTCGATAAGTCAAATTTGAAGACGGTTTCAGAATCCTAAACTAAAAAATCTAATTATGGTAAGAGAGTAAAAAATTAGACTTTTTTGAATCTACTAAGCATGCTTTGATGAAAAATGATAACTTATTATGCTTGTATTCAAGAATCATTTTATGGCGGCTAAGAAAGATAATACAAATACCAAGGAGTTACAACGGGTAATGTTCGAAAAACATTTAGATGAACTGGAGAAGCGCATATCGTATTCATTTCGTAGAAGGGAACTAGTTCGTCAAGCTTTAACTCACTCATCATTTAAAAGTGAGTCGAAGTCAAGCATTTCTTATGAGCGTCTTGAATTCTTAGGAGATAGGGTTTTGGAACTCATTGCCAGCGAGCATCTTTTTAATATAAAAGAATTGGAATCAGAAGGAGATTTGACAAAAAGATTGGTAAAATTAGTAAAAGACGATTCTTTAGCTAACTCTGGTAAAAAACTAGGGTTAAAGGATTGTCTGCGTTTAGGCGGTTCGATCAATCGCGACCGGTTACCAGATAGTGTTTATGCTGATGCTGTGGAAGCGTTGATGGGTGCATTATATTTGGATGGAGGGCTTAAAGCCGCTGAGGATTTTTTTCTAAAATTCATTTGGGATGAAGAGGCACTTGACAGTGATACTTTGATATCATCTCCTATTAACATTTTGCAAGAGAAATGTTATCATCTTAGATCTCAGGGTATAGAGGTTGAAGATCTTACGTTTAATTATGAACTTCTCGGTCCAGAAAATGCTCGGGAGTATGTATGTCACCTTTCCATCAAAATAAATTCCAAATTGATTAGTGCGAAAGGAAAAGGTAATAGCAAGAAACGTGCAAGAATGCAAGCCGCTGCTTCTCTTTTATCATCATTTTCGGAAGTTTGATAATCTGGGAAAATTTCGGCTATCATCTTTGGCGCTATTCTTACTATTTTTGTGCCACTTTAAATATGTTGTAAGCCTTCGCATTCATGCTAGGAAAAGTATTAGGAGATGCAAAAATGGCGACACAAAAATCATCATCGAGCTCGAAGAAAAAAGGAAAAAAAGAAACAGAAAAAAATGCTCAAATTCGTCTAGATAGCAAATCCAGTCAAAATAAAGAAGAAATCCATGAACATGATGAGAAGTGTGGATGCATCAGTGCTGCCGAGGAATTATTCGGAAAGAATGGAGAGAGGTCTTATGCGCTTCGAGATCTTTGGTTTGAATCTTTGAACGCAGCTATCGATGAGCAGGTGGCACCTGAGCTCAATAAACGTGAGATGCTCTTCTTAACTCTTTCCAATTCAATATTCGATATGATGATGGATATTCTGCCCGAACAATTGGCAGTAACATTAGCCCATAATCTTGATGACTATCTCGCTGTCACATTGGTCAACAAGAAATACAAAGTTGACCTCCTAAGGTCATTCCAAGAAGAATTCCTTGAAGAGAAAGGTTCGAATTTCGAGACTCAGGAAGATCTTGCCGCAGCATTGGCGGATTTTGAGCAGAAGTTTTGGAACACACCAAGAAGCGAATTAGGTAATCGTTCTCCTAATTCTGTGATAGAAGCTGCTTTGAAACATTATAAACTTCTATGATAGGAAATTTGGGACAGTGGTTTATGCGGAATTCGATTGATTTTCCATGAGGTCAACTACGTTTCCATTAGTGCAAACTTCGGCTCCGGCTAAAGTGATATTGCTCGGAGAACATGCCGTGGTCTTTGGAGAACCTGCTATAGCTGTTGCTATCAATATTCGTCTTCGCTGCAGAGCCAGGCCGAACCCTGAGTATTTAATGAATGGTGTGCCCTTGTCGTCTGCGCATCCATATGTGAAATCCTGCATCGATAGCTTTTGGACGGGAGGCCCACTCCAGATAGAAACCCAATCAGAAATTCCATCGGGTTCAGGGCTAGGTTCTTCAGCCGCAGTTACTACCGCTTTGATAGGCTGCCTCTCACTTTTAAATAAAAAATCAATAAACCAGGAAGATATCGCTAAACGCTCTTTCGAGATAGAATCTTTAGTGCAGGGAAGAGCTAGTCCTATTGACACTTCTTGTTGTGCCCATGGCGCGGGAATATTTGTGGACAGAAGAATTAGCGATGAGCTATTATGGCATGTTAAAAAGGATATTAGGGAATGGTTCGTACATCATTTGGACATCGCTCCTATGAAAATGGTTATCGGTTATACAGGCTTTCAAGCGCCAACAGGACCGCTAGTAGCCAAAGTAAAAAGGTTTGTAGATAGAAGCACCTTCGCTCGTGAAGTTATTCAGGAGATTGGAGCGATTGTACAAGAAGGCAAGCGATGCCTTAAAAAAGGGGATCAGGAAGGATTAGGACGACTACTAACCAGAAATCATAAACTATTGGCTATCTTGGGAGTATCTCATCCTATGTTGGATAAATTAGTTTATGCAGCCCTCCCATATTCATATGGAGCTAAGCTCACAGGTGCTGGTGGTGGAGGGAGCATGATCGCAATCACGGATAACCCATTAAAGGTAGCAGAAGCGATAAGAATTAAGGGCGGTGTACCGTTCATCGTTCATACTGGTGTTGAGGGCGTTCGCGTTGAGGAAGCTTAATTATTGCGAATGGGTAAAATATTGAATTTCACTTAATCAAATGAATTCCTCAAATTCTTTCACTAAATCAGGAATTCTCGCTTTCAAAGCGGCTAAAATATTGTACACGTTCATTTCCCTGATATCGCAACTTGCTAAAGTCTCGATAATGTCGTTCAACTGTTGATCACTCAATGTAGTAAGCTTCTCCTTAGCCATCCAATTTCTATACAATTTGTTTTCCAGCTCATCACGCCATAACTTCTCATATTTGTTCAGGGCTGCTTCAGAAAAATCACCAGCTTGAGCGCATTCCCCAAGGACCTCCCCTGCAATTTTACCCATAATACAACCATTAGCAATACCTCCCCCAGTTATTGGGTCAATGACTCTCGCCGCATCCCCCACTAACAATATACCATCAGCCACACTCTTTTCTACTGGTGGCGAAACAGAAACTGCTGCTCCCACTGCCTCTAGAGGTTGCCCACAAGAGAGTCTGGGGTCAGATTTAATCCATTTATCGATATACATTTTGACGTCGCCGGGCCTCTTCAATTTTGAGCCTAACACTCCCATTCCCACGTTTGCCGTATCTCCCCCCTTAGGAAAGATCCACGCATAACCCCCTGGTGCCACTGAACCCAATACAAATTCACAGAAATCTGGCTCAGTCTTTAGACCAGTCAATCTATATTGGAAGCAAGAGGTGATGTCACCCATCTGGACAACAGTATTTAGACCCGCCCACCTTCCTACTTGAGATTCAAAACCATCAGCTCCTACCACACAACCCGCGGTGGCCTTGAAAGGTTCTCCAAAGCTAGTACCAACGATGCCTTTGATCTCCCTACCTTCTTTTATCACTCCTGTAGCTGCAGTCTTTAATCTGATCTCTGCTCCTGCTTTAGCTGCTCTCTCTGCCAGAAATTTGTCAAAGCGATGTCTTTCT